>CAYGPH010000025.1:0-5530 GCA_964351815.1 uncultured Verrucomicrobiales bacterium
ATAATGTTCTTTAATATAAGCAGCACGTTGCAGATAGTATTCGCTTGTTTGTATGTATGCTGTTTGTTGTATTATATGATCACATGCAGCAAGGAAAGGGGGAAGGTATGTGCATAGGGTAGTGGTGCCTTGGGGAGTATCATTATCTTCTTCCATAGGTATGGTTGATGGTATTGATGGTATAGGTACTGTGATGCTAGATAATGCTTGATTAGGTGCATAAGATAACGAAAGCAAAGCATCTGCAGCTTGCCATTGCATGGGTGTATCTGGATCATCAGTACTAGAAGCCTGTAAATTATATATGGTTAAAGATAGTATGAAACATATGCAAGGTAGTTTTAACATGGTGTATAGGGTTATAATCAATAATACCTTTATATAACTTGGTTACCATATTTCAAGGAAAAATCAATATTAAATTAACTACACTCAAAATATACTAAGGCTTAAGGAATGTCTTTCGAGAAAATGAAAATGTTTATTTTCTTAAAAGGTCAAATAAAAAAATTATCCTGTGGAAAGCTTAGATTAAGTCGATTATCTTAACCACCTTTCCCACACAACAACAGATTCCATTCCTTGCACATCTGTGTTTGAACTTGCTTAAATCTTCATGAGAGAGAAAAGGCTAAAACCTTAATATTATGCTATTTCAAGATAGGGTTGTTCTATTAGCTCCTGCAATAAACATAAAAATTGATTCTAACAGAAATTTTTTAACAGAGAAATTTTGTGCTGCATAATTTTTTTTATTGACTTTTATACTTCTTTAAAAATAGGAGAATCTTTTTCATAAGGGCACATAGGTAAAAAGCCACACAAATTATTTGATTACCGAAATACCTTGTGAGTTTTATGCCAAAGTGATTTTTTTGTATTAATGATCATTAATACACTTGAATTATTTCCACTTAAGACTTATTTTCTAAACTTAAGTGATTACAATAGAATTTGCATGCTTGATAAAAAAATGTACGATCTTTTTGACCCAATTCTAAAAGAATTTGGCTATGAGATTGTAAGAATACAAATAATTGGAAATCTTCGCAAAACGCTACAGTTTATGATTGAACGTTTAGATGAAAAGCCAATTATATTAGATGATTGTGTGAAGGTTAGTAAGCATCTCTCTACGCATTTAAATGTGCATGACCCTATTAAGGAAAACTACCATTTAGAGGTTTCTTCTCCGGGTTTAGATCGTCCATTAATTCGCCCAAAAGATTATAAACGTTTCCTTGGGCGTGAAATTATGGTAAGAACAGTTATGCCTTTTGGTAATCGTCGAAATTTTTGTGGAATAATTACTGAAGCTAACGAGAAAACCTTTGTGATGAAGTTGGAAGAGCCGTTAGATGATAAAAGTAATTTGGAATTATCCTTCGATGATATTCAAAAGGCAAATTTAGCAGTCAAGTTCGATTAAGGTAGAAAAAATAAACATGGCAACAAGTCGTAAATTAAAACCCGCTACACAAACGGTTCAGCATCCAAGGCATGAACTGCTTCAGGTGGCAGAAGTTCTAGCGCAAGAAAAAGGCATAGATACAGAAGAAGTTGTTTTAGCAATGGAACATGCCATGCAACGCACGGCAAAACAAAAATATGGATTAGAGCATGATATCCGTGTGACTATTGACCGTTCAACGGGACACGTTACGACCACGCGCTGCATGCGTGTTGTGGAGACCATAGAAGATCCTATGACTCAGGTATCTGTTAATACAGCGCGCTTAGATTACCCTGATGCAAATATTGATGATGAGCTTGAAGAGGAGCTTCCTCCGATAGAATTTGGAAGAATAGCAGCGCAGACAGCTCGCCAGGTTATTGTACAAAAGGTTCGTGAAGCTGAACGTGCACGCCAATATGATGCCTTTAAGGATCGCCTAGGTGAGATCGTAAATGTCTTAGTAAAACGCGTTGAATTTGGAAACGTGATTGTTGATCTTGGGAAAACAGAAGGTATTATTCGCAAAGATGAAACTATACCTCGGGAAAATTTTCGCACTGGTGACAGGGTAAGAGCACTTATCCGAGAATTGCGCCCAGATGCAAAGGGACCTATTGTAATTTTATCACGTACGGCTCCAGAATTTATGGAAAAATTATTTTTACAAGAAGTTCCTGAAATTTACGATGGACTAATAAAAATTAAAGGGGTTGCCCGTGACCCAGGTAGCCGGGCTAAAATGGCTGTTTATGCAGCAGACCCAAGCATTGATCCCGTAGGGGCATGCGTTGGGATGCGTGGCAGCCGCGTTCAAGCAATTGTAAGTGAACTTCAAGGGGAAAAGGTTGATATTATCACCTGGACTGATGATCTGCCGACAATGATTGTCAGATGTTTGGCTCCTGCAGAAATTACAAAGGTAGTACTCGATGAAGATAGGCACCGTGCAGATGTTGTGGTCCCTGAGGATCAGCAAAGCCTCGCCATTGGACGCAGGGGACAAAATGTTCGCTTGGGTTCGCAACTTCTAGGCTGGAAGCTAGATATTCTAACTGAAGAAGAAGAAGTTAAAAGGCGCTTAAAAGAAAACTCGGCAATTGTTGAATTATTCATGAAAGCCCTAGATGTGGACGATATGTTTGCACAACTTCTGATTAGCGAAGGTCTAACCTCTATTGAAGAAATTTCAAGCCTATCTATCAGTGATTTCACAACAATTGAAGGAATTGATGACGATGTAGCTGCGGAACTTCAAAACCGGGCACGCAACTTTTTGAAAGATGTAGAGAAGGCTCTTGGAGAAAAATGTGATGAACTAGGTCTTGCAAAGGATCTTAAGGAATTAAACTTATCTTCTCAGATTTTATTGAAATTACTTGAAAATAATATTAAATCTCGGGATGATCTGGCAGAACTATCTGGTGATGAACTGCAAGATATCGTAAGCGAAGGTCTTTTGAGTCTTGATCAGGCAAATGCCATTATTCTTAAAGCCCGTGAACACTGGTTTCAAGATGTTTAAGGTAAGAAATAAAGGAATTAAAGAATGGCTGAAAACTCTGCAAATAATGATGAGACAAAACGAAAAACCTTAAAGTTAGGTGGAACACTTCAATTAAAAAAAGATCCTACCACCCAAGCAAAGCGTGGGTTTTCCGTGGAAGTAAAGCGTAAAAAAACTTTCGACGGCAAGCAATCCGTTTACCAGAGTCGTGAAAATATCCCTGATCACCTAAAGGATCTTACGAATGATGAATTAGAAGCTCGACTAGAGGTTCTTCGTAAGGCGAATCAGGGCAAAAATTCATCGTACCCAACCGGTCAGAATCAGGTCGAAATTATTGAATCTGCATCAAAAGGGCCGATAGAAGCTCCAATTATTGAACCACCTATAGTAGAAAACAATCAAAAAAAAGTAAGGGTGCCAGAAAAGCAAAGCCCAACCCCACGAGATTTTATTGATGAAGAAGAAACTTTAGCAGCTACCACAAAGTCTGCTGGATCAAGTAAAAGAAAAACTATTGTTTATAAGAACGAACCAGAAGCAGTTAAAAGCACGCCCGTTCGCAAAGGCCAGGAAAGCCAATCTCCTCGTAAACTTGATAGAACCACCCTAGCACGTGTTCTTGATGATGAAACAGAAAGCCGTTCACGTTCCGTTGCATCCATGCGACGCATGAACCAAAAACGTAAACGTCAACAGGATGGACAAGCAGGCTCACTTGAAAAACAAAAAATTATCCGTGAAGTTATCATCCCAGAAACGATCGCTGTGGGTGATTTAGCAAACCGTATGGCTGTGCGCTCGGGTGATGTGGTGAAGTCATTAATTAAGCTTGGAATAATGGCTACGATTAACCAGATTATTGATGCCGATACGGCAGAGCTTTTGTGTGATGAATACGGGCATACGCCTAAACGTGTAACGGAATCAGATGTGGAAATTGGTTTATCAGGACCCATGGATGACCCCAAGGATTTACAGCTTCGTGCACCGGTTGTAACCGTTATGGGTCACGTTGACCATGGAAAAACATCCCTTTTAGATGCCCTACGCGCAACGGATGTTGTGGCCGGTGAAGCCGGTGGTATAACTCAACATATCGGTGCCTATCAGGTAACAGTAAAATCTGGCAAAAAAATTACCTTTATCGATACCCCTGGCCATGCTGCTTTTTCTGAAATGCGCGCCCGAGGGGCCAACATTACAGACATCGTTATTCTTGTTGTCGCTGCCGATGATGGGATTATGGAACAAACCAAGGAAGCTATAAATCACGCCAAGGCCGCAGGCGTAACCGTTATTATTGCCATCAATAAAATTGATAAACCAGCAGCAGATCCGCAACGTGTCAGAAGTGATTTATTAAGCCATGATATTGTACTTGAAGAATTTGGTGGCGATATTTTAGCCGTTGAGGTGTCAGCCAAAGAAAAACTAAACCTTGATATTTTAGAAGAAACCATCCTTTTACAGGCTGAAGTAATAGAACCAAAGGCTAATCCAAACCGTTCTGCCCTAGGTGCTGTAATCGAGGCTAAAATTGATCGTGGTCGCGGAACGGTTGCTACCTTGCTGGTACAAAACGGTACTCTAAAAGTTGGTGACATTGTTGTCGCTGGATCGCATTGGGGTAAAATTCGTGCTATGTATAATGATAAAGGTAAACCAACAGACTCTGCATTACCATCTATGCCCGTAGAAGTTTTAGGGTTTAATGGTGTCCCAGTAGCAGGAGATGAATTCCTGTGCGTGGAATCAGAAGCACAGGCAAGGGAAATTACAGAATCACGCATAGAACGTGAACGCAATCGCCAGATAAAAGCACGTGCCCAAAGTTCTATGGAATCAATCATGAGCCAAATTAAAGCCGGCGATATGACAAAAGTACCCGTTGTTATTAAAACAGATGTCCATGGATCTCTAGAAGCCATTACCAATAGCTTAGCAAAGGTTGGTAATGATGAAATTCAAGCCCTTGTGCTTCATGGTGGCGTTGGTGGAATTAATGAAAGTGATGTTACCTTGGCTAAAGCTTCAAACGGTATTATTTTAGGCTTTAACGTTCGTGCAAACCCGCAAGCAAAAGAGCATGCAAAAAAGGATGGCGTAGATATTCGCTATTATTCTATTATCTACAACCTCATCGATGATATGAAACAAGTGCTAAGCGGTTTACTTGCCCCTACAATTCGGGAAAAACAAATTGGTAACGCTGAAATACGTGAAGTGTTTAACATTACCGGCGTTGGTAAAGTTGCCGGATGTTACATTAAGGACGGTGTAGTCAAACGTGGTGCAAAAGTTCGCTTACTGCGTGATAGTGTAGTTATTCATGAAGGCACCTTAAAAACCCTTAAGCGCTTTAAGGAAGAAGTTAAGGAGGTGAAGGAATCCTTCGAATGCGGTATGGCTTTTGAAAACTACAATGATATCCGCAAGGGTGATATTATTGAATGTTCAGAAATTGAAGAAATTGCCAGAAGTTTGTAAATTTAAGGTCATATTAACTAAGTATTAAGTATTAAGTATTAAGTATTAAGTATTAAGTATTAAGTATTAAGTATTAAGTA
>CAYGPH010000025.1:5630-19355 GCA_964351815.1 uncultured Verrucomicrobiales bacterium
TATTAAGTATTAAGTATTAAGTATTAAGTATTAAGTATTAAGTATTAAGTATTAATTTATAAGAGTTTAGCGTATGAATGTTAAGTTCTAATTATTTAATATTTAGTGTTAATACTTTAAATTAGAAAATTATTTATATATAAACAGAAAGGTTTCCAAATGAAAAAAAATATTTTTTTAACAGCATTATTTCTTACAAGCACTTTAATGGCAGCTGCTCCAGAACAGTACAACCCTGTTCTACAACCAGCTCCTAAAACAGTTTATTCTTATCTTTCCTTTTTACCTAAAAATTCCTCAAAACCTATCGAATTTTTATATACACCAACAATGGATTATCCTACTTTCACACAATTAAATAATGATAAATTTTTAAACTTAACTAATTCGGAAGTATTAAGTGTTAAAGAACAATTTTTAGGAGAATTAAAATTGTTAAAGGGTGAAAGTTACGATCCGGTAACTGTTAAACAACAAGAAATACTTCAATCAAGCTCACAAGGTACAAGTGATTCAAGTGTTTTGCCTGGCTTTATGAATGTAGCATCACAAGCAGGAGTAGATTATGACAGCAAGGATGGCCAAAAATATTTGTATGCTATTAATCGATTGTCAGCTCTGTATCTAGCCGAGCAAGCAATAAGTCAAGAAAAGCTGACAGCTGCACAAAAGGATTTAGATCAAAATAACGCTGTGATTAAGTCTCTACTTTCAATGACAGAAAAGTTAACCGCAGAAAACAAGGCTTTAAAAGACCAATTACAAAGGTATCAATACCCACAATAAATGTTACATAAACCACATTAATTTTATAAACTTTGCTACACGAAAATAGCTAATACTCCTGAAAATGTATTAGCTATTTTTTTTTAAATGCGATTAGAACTTTCTTACTGCGTAATAGTGTTGTTATTCATGAAGGAACTTTAAACACCCTTAAGCGCTTTAAGGAAGAAGTTAAGGAATCCTTTGAATGCGGTATGGCTTTTGAAAACTACAGTGATATCCGCAAGGGTGATATTATTGAATGTTCAGAAATTGAAGAAATTGCCAGAAGTTTGTAGTTTTTAGAAAAAGAGGATTTATTTCTTTGGATATTTTTCGAATTAACGAGCACATTATAATTGCACTCAGCCCCTTAGAAAATTCCTAGCTATTTCTAAGCCTTGATGGTTTATGCTATGGTCTAAGTTTGCAATCCCGTGGCACTTCACAGGAAATCCTAAAAGCTCTAGTTGTGTTGCAGCATCCTTCATCTTGCTGAAAGGAACACGTTCATCTTTTATTCCATGAATAAGTTCAATAGGTACATTGCTATCTAAGGTTGTTGGTATCTTTTTTGGATTAAACCAACCGGAAAAGCCAAGAATGCCAGCTAATTTTGGTAACCAGTAAATTGTGTTCAAAGCTGTCACACACCCTTGAGAAAAACCAAACAAATATAATTGATCATAATCTAAATCATGAGTGTCCAAAACATCAGTAATAATAACTTGTATATAATTTTGACATCTATCAAGCCCACGAGAAATATCTTCCGCTGTTCGTGACTTTAGTGAAAACCATTGGTAATCACCAACACCGGGTTCCAATTCATAATCTTCATATGCGTTAGGCGCATAAAAAGCCATGTTAGGAAAAAATTTGCTTAAATAGCGACCGTGACGGAGGAAATGCTTTCCGTTAGAGCCATAGCCATGCAACATTAAGGTAGCTGCTGTCACTTTTTTTTCGGGAATAATCCTTAGATTTTCTTTCATGTTATATTTAGTTTAATTGTGATTTGTTTAAGTAGCAGTATTCTTAATATCTGTTTCATTAGTTTTCATAGCATTGCTTTCTTTAGTTTTTGCCCGCTGCATATCCAAAATATTTTTCATGAATTTTTTTCCTTCTATTAAGGCATCTTCATTAATGCCATGGTCAAGGTAAGTAATAACCGGGCCACGTGCGTTAAAACCTAGGTCTGTAAGCTCCGCATGGGCTAAATTATGGTACATTATAGGCACTACAGTATCTTGCGCGCCATGCACTAACAAAATTGGTGTATCATAGGATAATATTTTTTCTTCTTGCCTTGCCATAAAAGCGCCTGAATACCCAAGAATTCCAGCTATTTTTGGTAAATTATAAATCATATTTAAGGCAACTAAAGCGCCTTGGGAAAAACCAAATATGAAAACTTGATTATAATTAAGCCCATGATGGTCCATAATTTCATTAATAATACTTACAACCTGTTTTTCAGTTTTTTGAAGTCCAGATCTTAAAACAACTGGATCAAGGGATGGTAGGGGAAACCATTGGTAACCTAGGCCAGGATAATTTTCAAAATCTTCACAGCCATTGGGTGCATAAAAAGCCATTTCCGGAAAAAACTTAAAAAAATAATTGCTTAAATCTATTAAATCTTTACCATTAGCACCATAGCCGTGGAACATAATCATTACAGAAGTGACCTTGCCACTTTTGGGCAAACGGCAAGGTATTTGGCTTGAATTCATAACTTATATCCTCGTTTTTTTATTGTTTTATCAATGATTTTTCTGATTGATTTTTGTTTTTAGGAAACTGGTTAATTAGTGTCTTTATGTGGTTGGCAACGGTTAATGAAAAAATATTTTTTGAAAGGAAAACTTCCAAAAATGCATCGACATCATCACCATGTTCCATAGCGTAATAAAACTGTACCGAGCATCCTAGTACCTTTTTTTTAATTAGGGCATTCTTTACACTAAATTCATAATCACCTTTTAATTCAACATGTACCTGGCTGACACCATCTATATACCTACCTAAAAAAATTCTTTTTACAGGAGAAACACTATCTTTTACGGTTGTATAAATTACTTTGTTCGTTAGACTTGATCCCAAAATTTTAAAAGGTGTGCTTATATTGCCTAAGGCTTTCCATTCTACACCCCGATCATCTTTAAAGGTAATCACATCGTCATTAGCCAATAGTGAGTTAGCTGCAAAAAAAAGCATGAGTTTGGTAAAAACACAAAATTTTTTCATAAAGATGTTCCAAATATTTCTAGTGACGTTTTAAAAGAAGTACTTAATAAATATAGCCAAAAATCATCTTAATTTATTGTATTATCTTATCTTTCTGATCTGACAGCCTTTGAAAATAAATCAAAAAAATTAGCAGTTGTTTTTTCTGCTACCTCATCAAAACTTATTTCCTTTAATTCTGCAACTTTTTCAGCTACCAAACGGGTAAATGCAGGCTCATTGCGTTTTCCCCTATGGGGCACTGGTGCTAGGAAAGGGCTATCTGTTTCTACAAGCATGCAATCTAAAGGGACGTATTTCACCACATCGCGTAATTCCGTTGCCTTGTTAAAGGTTATAATGCCAGAAAATGAAAGATAATACCCCCTATCAAGCGCTGCTTTTGCTAATTCTAAGCTTCCACTAAAGCAATGAAAAACGCCTTTGGCACCTGGCACCTTATCAATGCACATTAAGGTATCTTGATCGGCATCGCGCGTGTGAATTATTACAGGAACTTGATAGAGTTTAGAAGCCTCTAGGTGAGTCATAAAGCTTGTCTGCTGCATTTCTTTTGGACTGTGGTTATAATAATAATCAAGGCCAGTTTCCCCAAAAGCGACTACTTTCGGATGCGCAAGGTTTTTTTTAAGATCTCCGCTTAATGTTTCAAGATCATGATCTTTGACATCGTGGGGATGTACCCCAACCGAACAATAGAGGTTGTTATGCCTTACAGCCATTTGCTGAAGGTCTTTTGCCTGGTCCAATTGCGTGTTAACCAACAACATATGATTGACCCCAGCTTGTGTGGCATTTTGCAAAACTTTTTCGTAATCATTTCGAAATTCAGGAAAATTTAAGTGACAATGGCTATCAACAAGCATATAGTTTGTATTTACAAAAACTAAATTTAACTTACAAAAAATAGAGGAGTTTGACCATGGCTTTGCATAAATTCACCAGTGAATCAGTATCAGCAGGGCACCCTGATAAAGTGTGTGACCAGGTTTCTGATCTTTTAGTGGATATGCATTTGTCACAAGATCCCCTTTCACGTTTAGCCATTGAATGTATGGCCACAACAAACCGTATAATTATAGCGGGTGAAATACGAAGCCAGGCTGAATTTTCTGAAGAAGCAATTGAAAGTTCCGTACGACATTTAATTCAAGAAATTGGTTATGAACAGCAAGGTTTTGATGCACATAAGCTGAAGTTTGAAAACTATTTACATGAACAATCTGCTGACATTGCCGTTGGTGTTGATGCTGGCATAAATAAAGATGAAGGTGCGGGTGATCAAGGGATTATGTTTGGCTATGCATGTGATGAAACCTCTAATTTTATGCCTGCTCCTATTCATTATTCACACAGGATTTTACAAAAACTGCACCAATTACGCCTTGAAAAGTACTCCGAAAAATTAGGTCCTGATGCGAAAGCACAAATTACTTTTCTCTACGAAGATGACAAACCGATTGAAATTGATACTATTTTAGTTTCTTCACAACACCATGCGGATACTAGCCAAAAAGAATTACGTTCTATTGTTATGGAAGCTGTAGCAAATGTTTTTCAGGAATATAAACTTCCGGAAGAAAAAAATATTATCACCAACCCTACCGGACGCTTTGTTATTGGTGGACCAGATGGTGATGCAGGCCTTACGGGACGCAAAATAATAGTAGACACCTATGGTGGAGCTGCTCCCCATGGTGGAGGGGCTTTCTCTGGCAAAGACCCTACAAAGGTTGATCGTTCAGCAGCTTACATGATGCGATATTTAGCAAAAAATATCGTTGCGAGTGGTTTAGCCAAGCGCTGCACCTTGCAAGTCGCATATTCTATTGGTTTATCCCAACCAATGTCTTTATTTGTAGACACCCATGGTACTGGAATATTATCCGATAGCGCCCTTACGCAATGGCTCCAAAAAAATATTGATTTATCGCCAAGGTCTATCAGAGAACGGTTACAGTTAAACAAACCTATTTATCTTCGTACTGCAAGTTATGGCCACTTTGGCAGGACCTATCAGCCTGAAGACGGAGGTTTTAGTTGGGAAAATCTAGATTTAGTCGATACGTTAAAAGCTTTAAAGTAGACTAAACTGAATCAAATTCCTATCAGCAATTAGGTCTAAAAAAAATTTATAACGCTAAGCTTTATGATGATTGGTAACTTTTGTCATCTCCACTGTTGTAACCCGAATCTTGTCTGACTACAGAACCTCGTGCCTCATAGCCGGGCTCATTCGCTTGAATTCTTTGAGTTATATCAAAGGTACTAGTTTTTTCAAAGGCACTATAGATATCATCAATAAGTTTTTCAAGGCTATCAATTGACCAACTTTTTGCAGGATCACGACTTACGCGCATTGTTTCGTCCATGAAAACCTTATAAAAACTAGCGACGGTTACTTTTTTCAAGAAATCTTCGTTTTCTAATAAAAATTCAACAAGAATAAGCTGTAAATCTGCTGGCAAAACAGAAACCATACGAATAAACATAATATAATCTTCAGCCGGCAGATCCACAAAGGGTTTTTGCATAATTAATTTGTAAAAGGAAATCACGTCGCTAGAAGTCATCTTATTAAAAATATCTATAACATCTGCTGCTTCAGACAAGCTCATATTTTTGGTCAAAAAAAGGAGAGTCCTAATAAATGGAAGAGTCACACGTTCCAAATCAAGGTGAGCTATAATAAAGGCTAAATATTTTGCACCGTCTAAATCCCACTTTTTACCTTTGGCAAAAACATCAAATAAATGCTGACGAATAGCTGAATCCAATTCTTTATCAGAAAGACTAGGGTTATTAAAAGGGGGTTCATCGTAATAATTTTTATCGATTAGGGGCATTGTTCCAGCAGGGCTTTTGTGATTGTAGCCCAACAGACCTGCAGCTTTTTCATTATCAAACAAATGCTTATCATCGTCAAAATCAGCAGGAGTAAGTTGTAAATCATCTGCTGCTAAATCAAAAATATTCGTATTTAACAACCCTTTTTCATCTTCTAAGGGTTTGTTAGCATATACCTTTAATAAGCAAAAACCAAACAGCACCGAACAAAAAAGAAAGTATTTGCGAAAAAGCATAAAAAAATTTGTAAATTTAAAAATCCTATAAAAAAAGTTTATAGATAAGGTATTAATAATACTTTAAAAATTACATATTTAAATATAAGTTTTTGAAGCTAAAAATTTGAGCAGAACAAGCTAGCACAAAACAAAACTCCAATTGTTAGCTTAATACACACTATAAAAAATTCTTCGTGGGTATAAGGATGCAAAATACTTTGATTACGTAAGGCTTTTTTGTTAGTCATTGAAAAACCTATGCTCTTATGTATACGGCTTTTTACCACTTTTTCAATAGGTATGTAAAGTATTTTTTAATACTCTGAAGGTTCTTCTATGTAACCAAGAGAAACTCTTTACAACAACTCCTAACTGTTCTTTTTTTTATGCATAGCTTATAGAGATTCAAAATTTAAATATTTTATTAATTTTTTTTATCAAAACTTAGGTGTTATGTCCCAAAAAAATTATGGAATATATTGTGAAGATATCAATTCTTGGAGAGAAAGTTTATGGGACAACTATTACGTGCCAATACCAGAATAACAGAGGCAGTACGTAGGGAGATCCGTAATAGTAAAGAAAGAATAGTAACTTACATTTTTACAGATGCTAAAACGATCCCTTGTTTTGCCAGGATATCAGCGCGTTCATTACCTTCTATACCGCTATGGGCTTCTACCCATTGCCAGGTTATTTCACGATCTTCATTTAAGAAATCCAATTCCTCCCAAAGATCCTTATTTTTCACGTCACTGTTTGCCGCTGTACGCCAGTTATTTTTTTTCCAGGTTTTTATCCAGCTTGTGATACCATCGCGCACATAGCGACTATCCGTATAAAGCGTAACATTTAAATGATAGGGAATGTTCTGCAAGCCTTTAATGCACGCTAGCAACTCCATACGGTTATTTGTGGTGTTAGATGCACCACCATACCATTCCATAGAATCGTTTTCAAAGTATACAACGGCTCCCCAACCACCAGGCCCTGGGTTGCCACTGCATGCGCCATCAGTATAAAGTACTACCGAAGAACGCGGAGGAATTTTGCTTACATTTAACGTCATAAACCAATTTGTAGTCTTTCCATGAGCTGCTTTACACTTGGAATAAAACCATTAGCGTAAAAAGGATCATCACGAAAACGGTAGGCTTGATGACCAGCAAACATAAGCTGTTTATCTACGCTGCCGTTATGGCTGATTTCTTGAAGAGTTTTTTGAATACAAAACGATCTGGGATCTGCTTTTTTTCCGGTTGTTCCGGTTTCATTTTGTGCCCAATTACTAAATTTGCATGCCGATAAACAGCCCATGCAATTAATTTGGTCATTTAAAATATTTTGCTGATTGTTTTTTGTTACAAAAATTAGGGTATTATCGGGTGTGCGCATGGGTTCTGTAAAACCAGCTTCAACCCATTGATGCACTTTTTCCTTATCATGGGATGTAAGGTATACCTTGCGCCCACGGTTACCAACTTCAAAAGCTGCCGTGTGATCACCAACTTCATACGCAGTATATGCTACTTGGTGTTTTTCCCGCTCTTGCAATTCTTCTAAAAAGGAATTTTGTACAGCTGAGGAATAAAAGCCCGTGGGGCTAAAGCGGTTAAGATAAATATCACCAGGCTTTAACGTTAAAAGTTTTTTCTTCCAATCATCCGATATGGGACTTTCCTGCGTAAGCAGTGGTCTTGTGCCAAATTGAAAGGCAATAGGCCCTAAATCAGGATTATCTAACCAATCCTGCCATTCATCAAGTTTCCATACGCCACCGGCCATAAAAATAGGAATTTCCTTTACGCCAAGGGCACGCATGGTTTTACGAAGTTCAATCACTCTAGGGTAGGGGGATTCGGGTTTTTTTGGATCTTCCGAGTTGGAAAGGCCATTATGTCCACCAGCTAACCATGGATCTTCGTAAACAACGCCACCTAAATTTTCTGAGAAACGACTATAAGCTCGTTTCCAAAGAATATTAAATGCCCTCGCTGATGAAACAATAGGGTAGTAGTTCACTCCATAGTTTGCGCATATTTCCGCAAGCTTATAAGGCATACCAGCGCCGCACGTTACACCATGAACAAGCCCCTTAGTTTTAGACAGCACACCATGCAATATTTCCTCAACAGCACCCATTTCCCATAATACATTCATATTAATACGGCCGTTGCCGTTGCTCATTTCATGGGCAATTTTTGCTTGGGTAATACCACCCTGAATGGAAAAATTTACGAGTTCTTGGTGGCGTTCACGGCGAGTTTTCCCTTTGTAAACAGCAGAAATAAGGTTGCCATTTTCATCGTGTGCGTCTGCATTAACAGCAGAAAAGGTGCCAACACCACCTGCGGCTGCCCATGCACCTGAACTTTCTCCGTTAGAAATTGCAATACCTTTCCCACCTTCAACTAAAGGTAATACTTCTTTACCAAAAATAGTTATGGGGGATAAGTTTTTCATTTCCTACAATTTTATCTATATTAAGGATTAAAATTTTAAGCGAGCTTTTTTAAATGTTTTACAAGCCTTGCAACATTACGTGATGCAAAGTTTTTGTGAATTATACCTGTTTTCGCCACACGGTCCATTGCACTTTCAGCTGCTATTACCAATGGTTTTACGACTTCAGCCTTTTCAGCCGGAGCACCATGTAAGCCAAGGGCAATTTCAGCCTTTTTTAGAGCTGAACGCATGCGAGAAATGCGATTTTTATTAATTAATGTTTTGCGCGCAATTTTGCGAATACTTTTTTCTGCGTTTTTATGATTAGCCATTTGTTTCAAAAGGTTCTAAATTATAATGAAATGTAAACATTTACGTCGCGTTTGTCAATTTTAATTCGTTATTTCCTATGAGTATTTTTAAATCAATTTTGTTAATAGCAGGCACTGCTATTGGTGCAGGTACCTTGGCCTTGCCCATGGTTTTGCTTAAACTTGGGTTTTTACAAGCAACGATTGTTATGGTTGTTGTATGGCTTTTTAGCTATTTTTCAGCACTCATTAACCTAGAACTGCTTTCAAGGATAAAGAAACCAATGATTCTTAGTGAAGCCGCCTACCACTATGGCGGTAGGAAATCCCGCTGGGTTGCCTTAGGTGGGTTTGGTTTGTTGTGCCTTGCTTTAATTACTGCCTACCTTAATGGCTTGTCTGATTTATTAGCGCAAATTACCCCCCTTAAAAGCCATACCACATGGGTTGCTATAACCGTGCTAGTGATGTTTGCACTTTTAAATATTAACCTTCGGTTCATTGGGGAATGCAATCGTATTGTTTTCTTAACCATGATGGCGGGTTTTTTTATGCTGATAGCAGAAATTATTTTTGAATTGTCGGCCTTTCCTGCAGAAAATTTGTTGGTGTTTAATTTTTACAAACTTGAACCCAATATTTTATCGCTAAGTATTCCCTTAGCTTTTACATCCTTTGGTTTTCATGTGCTTTTTCACGTGGTCTACCAAAGCTTAGATGGTAATTTAAAAGCTATTAAAAAAGCCTTCTTTTGGGGCAGTATTATTCCTTTTTTTGTTTACGTAACTTGGACAATAGGCTTGGGGCTTTTCATTAAGCAAACAAATTATAACCTATTTCTAAAGCTGATTAGTCAAAACGTCTCCCTTGGTGATTTCAGCGATTTACTTGCACAAATTGGCTTTTCTAAGGTTGTTGTTTTTGGTGTGTCCCTAACGGTTATGTATACCTCACTTTTTGGGGTGGCCATAGCCCTGCATCTTGCTTTTAAAAGCCAAATAGCTTCTAGCTTTTACCGTTCCATCTTAACCTTAGCTGTACCTACTTTTGCTGTTATTTTTATCCCCAATGCTTTTTTAAAAGCCCTTGATTTTGCTGGTATGATCCTCGTTTTTATTGCGGTATTTGTTCCTTATATTTTATTGGAAAAATCAACAAAATATGCTTACGAACCCGCCTTTAAAATAGTCGATAATAAAGTGTTTAAAACTGTAATGTTAGCCTTTGGGGCTTGCATTTGTTTAGCAGAACTATACAATGTCTTTACAAATTAAATATCTAGCAATCCATGCAAGCTTTGTATTACCTTTGGTCGTTAGTCATTAACCTTGATGTTTTAGTTTTTTCAATCTTTATTATACTTTTTTTCTTTGCAAAAAAATGTTTTAAGTCACTAAAACTGCTGTGTTTGCTTGCCCTGATATTTATCATGTTCGATTTTCCCTACAGTGGACGAAGTTTAATAAGATCCCTTGAAAGCTTTTACCCCAAACAGGAAAAAATTCAAAAGGAAACTCAGTCAATTATCTTATTAGGTGGTGTACTATCCCTGGCTGAAACAATGGCTAATGGCTTTCCCGTATCCCATAAAACCCTTGGAAGAGTATTAAAAACATTGGAATTTGCTAAGCTTTACCCACACTTACCAATTATTTTTATTGGAAACACAGTTGAAGCAAACTTCATAAAAAGTACATTTGAACAGGCTGGTATTGCTGATGGTCGCCTAAATATTGTTGATCATGACAAACAAGGTTTTGAAGCTTCAGCACAGGCAACAACTGAAGCCTTAAGGCAAAGTTCTCCTCGGTTACTTGAAATGCCTGCAGCCCTTGTTACATCCGCTTATAATTTGCCACGGGGGATGCATCTTTTGAAAAGTATGGGTTGGAATGTTTATCCTATCACGACCGATTTTCATACAGCGCAAGAAGATAAAGCAAGCTTTTTAAAGCGATTTGGTGTAAGTGTGATTGATCGTATGGGACCACTAGCCTGGACAATAGCCATGCGCGAGTGGGCTGGTCTATGGAATATGTATATTTCTGGTCAAACGAAAACATTGATGCCAAAAAAATAATTTATATAAAGTGGAAAATTTTTTCAAACCATCTCGCGCAAAAGCCCTTTTTTTCATTTTATTATGGTGCCTTAGCTTTACCGCAAGCATGGTTGTCGCAAAATATTTAGACTCGGGCACAAGCCATATACAGGTTTTTGCCGTGCGATATATTGTAGGTTTTGTTTATTTCTTACCTTTTTTTGCCCTTTCCGCCAATAAGCCAAATTTTACGTTGAAAACAAAAAAAATATATCTGCACATTTTACGTGCCATATCTATTAGTTTTGCAACATTTTTTACCTACATGACCTACCGAAACTTAAATTTGGCTGTAGCAACAACCGTTGGCTTTACAGGACCATTGATTGCATCAGCCATAGGTATTCTTATTATGCGAGAAAAACTTAATGCCCCAAAAACGATAGCCCTAGTTGCGGGCTATGTAGGGGTATTTTTGATAGTTCAGCCAGGAATTATTCCCTTTTCATGGTATATCGTTACAGGTTTTGCAGCTTGTGCCTTTGCCGCTATTGCAATTTCCTTATCAAAGCAATTATCACACACGGATTCCGCTGAAAAAATTATGATGTATTCCACATCAATTTTGGCTCTTGTAGGATGCATTATTGTTGCTTTTCAGGGTTTTATGCCCTGGGATCAACTAAAACTATTGTTAGTTATGGGTGCAACCGGAACATTTTCGCAGTTTGCCTATATAAAAGCGGTAAGCCTTGCAGATGTAAGTTTTGTCTCTCCGTTTGAATATACACGTTTATTACTTACGGTTCCTGCTGGCTATTTTATCTTTGGTGAAACACTTAACATGGGCCAATTGGCAGGAATGGTTGTGATTGTTTTTGGCAGCTACTTTTTGTCACGGTCTTAAAGATTCAACATAATCTATATCAAGATAAATAAACTTCGTATGTTAATTTGTCTCAAAATACTTTCGTATTAATTCGGCATTCAGGGTATGTCCAGGATTGACGGCCTTATACATACCATGAAAATTTTTGCCAAATAAAGCAAGATCACCAATAGCATCTAAGGCTTTATGACGCACGAATTCATCTCTATATCGCAGACCATCCTTATTCATTACCTTAAAGTCTGTGCCTATTACAACAGTATTTTCTAGGGATGAGCCTTTTGCAAGACCAGCCTGCCAAAGTTTTTGAGCATCTTCATAAAAACCAAAGGTTCTGGCGGCAGAAATATCTTTGAAAAAACCATCTTTGTTTACAATATGTTTTAGGGATTGCGGCTGCAACACCTTTTCAAAACGACCAGTAGGATGCATCATAACATCAAAGACACATAGCATGCCGTTGCTGTTGGGTATTGGCTGTAGTTCCACCCACCCATTTTCATTTTCTACGCGGACTGTTTTTTCAATAACAAGCCACTTACGTTTAGATTTTAGTTTTTTTAGGTTTTTTGCATTTTCCAATATTCCTTTGCAAAAACTTTCTGCGCAACCGTCAAGAATAGGAACTTCTGGGCCATCAATGGTTATTTTTGCATTATCAATTCCTAAACCAGATAGGGCGGAAAGTAAGTGTTCAACCGTTGCTATGGTTACACCGTCGCTGTTGCCCAGTACCGTACACATATGAGTGTTTTTTATGTTACGCCAATCTGCAGTTATTTGGTTATTTTTATCTTCAATATCAGTGCGTTCAAAGAAAATTCCAGTATCTGCGGCGGCAGGATGAACAATAAGACTTGCTGGTTTGCCTGCATGTACGCCAATGCCCTTAAAAACTATGGGTTGCATAACACTATACTGGTATTGCCAGTCAACAATTGCAGTGCTTATTACCGAACTATCCTCGTTTTTTTGTTTATTGTTTGTCAACTTTTGTTTGGATTCAAAAATATTTCATCTAATGTAACAAAAAACGCGAGTAATTTAAGCGTTTTTCTGCAAAAAATATGTTACAAATTATATAAAATAATGAATAATTGCATCAAATCCATTGTATTTTGACTTAAAAACTATTGATAGGGCTGCTATCTACGTTGCTGATCTTTTGCAAAAATACCGTGTTATTTTACTTTCTGGCCCACTTGGTGCTGGTAAAACCACCCTTACGGCAAAAACATTACATTATTTAGGTGTGATTGAGCCCGTAACTAGCCCAACATACACAATAATGCAGCAATACATTACCGAACAGATGACAATTTGGCATTGTGATTTATACCGGATAAAAAATATCAATGAACTTACAGAACTCGGCATTTATGAAATGTGGACAAAAGATTTCATGATTATCGAATGGCCGGAAAAGCTGCAGGAATATCTTCCACCACAATATGCATTTTGCGAATTAAGCCTGAATGGCAATCAACGTGCTTTAAAAACGTTAGGATCATCAAATAATGGCTAGTTTAATAGAACAATTTAAGCCTAATTACACACAAGCTTTGGTACAAGATATGTCTAGCAGAACCTATGAACGCTGGTACGCTAAAGAAAAAACTTACCTGTTAATGCGTTGCCCTGAAAAGGAAACCCTTGAAAACTATTATAAAATCACCAATTACTTACAAAGTTTTGGCCTTAAAAGCCCTCAGGTGTTTGCCTATGAACCTGAAAAAGGTGAAATGGTCGTAGAAGATTTTGGTGACCAAACCTTTACCCAAGTTTTAAAAATCAACCCTGATACAGAAGCAAAACTTTACCAAATGGCTGTTGCTGTTCAAATTCACCTGCAGCATGAAGCAAACTTTGATCCAAAAATTTTACCTGAATTTTCTCCAACTTTTGCAGTGAATGAATTACAATCATTTATAGAATTCGGTTTCCCTGCCTATGGTA
>CAYGPH010000026.1:0-8547 GCA_964351815.1 uncultured Verrucomicrobiales bacterium
GTATTGCTTTTGTTAAATTCTGCTTTAAAACCATCAAAAGCAGCTATAAGATTTTGTCTTTCAATAAATGTGAAAGCGTTTATTCCATCTTCAAATTGTTTTAATGATTTTTGCAAACCTAAGGCAATTGCTTTCTTTTTAATTTGTGCTAGCTTATTAAAAAATTCACCAAAATCAGCAAACACGCCTTCTAATGGAATTTCACCGGTAATATTTGGTTCAACAACTAAATTGAATATTTGCAAAATATTATCTAGTGTTTTTTCGTCAAGTTCTGGTAAGGGTGACATCCCTAAACCAGATTCAACATAATCCACAACATCCTTAATTTCTTTTGCGCCAACATCAAAGAAACGATGTGCACTTGATGGCTTGAAAATTTCCTGGAACTTAGTCACAACCAAAAGTTTTTTTGCAACAAGATCAACCTTTTGTGGTAAGGGGATTACAAAAATATCCCTAGCTTCTTTTCCAACAAGACTTGAATAAAAGTTTTCAACTGTTTGGTGTTGAATAATCCTATCTTTATAACCGGTGGATTGATTGGAAAGGTCGGTTAATTGCCCTAAATGATTATTGTCTAAAGTTTTATAGCCCATAATTTGTAAAATTAAAGAACTCATGGTTTGAACAGCTTGACCATAGGCTTGACCAAATTGCGCTCCATAAAAAAAGGCATTAAAAACATCTTCCTGTAGGGGTTTAGTTGTTTTGCCGTCAAAAGATATTGTTCTATTAATAGGATCGAATGCTAATTGTGCACCAGCAGCAACAGCACTAGTAATACTTTTCATCATATCTATTTGATCGGGTCTTGCTAATGCCTGCAGGCTACCTGCAAGAATATTTCTTGAATCCCTAAGCTTAGCATTTTCTGCCAATATAGCAGCCGAAGCCCCACCAGATGCCAAAGCTGTTTGGTAATCACTTATTACCCTACTTTTTAATGTTTGATTCAGCTGCATAAATTCGGTTTTAACACGTGGATTGCCAAGGTTAATTACAATAGGATTTAGAAGTTTGTAACTGGAGTTATATTGAGCATTATTAAAAATTACTTGAGGATTTTTAATCAAATTCTTAACAACTTGGGGATTTTCTGTTTTTTCTATCGCTTCTTTGTTACTTGCTATAAAAGCCTCCGCTGCTTTTGCATATTCAGCTGTTGTGCCAGAAGCTGCATACAAGGATGTAGCTAATATGAAAAAACTCACACGAACAAAATTATGGATCATTGTTTACTTTTTATGAAAAATCAATTTTAATACATATCGTATTGTTAAAACGTTAAAGTAGCCTTAATATGTTCAAATTTTTATTTTCTTTGTTTTTTATAACCTCAATCTTTTCAAGTGGATTTCATATTGGCGTGCAAGGAATAGCTGCTATAAACAACCAATCTACCTTATTAGACATTAATAAAACCAATCAAACCCCAGAAGATTTTTTTGCTTCTCAGTTAAAAAGAAAGAATAATAAATTTGTTCCAGGTGTTGGACTTTTAGTAGGCTATCACCATTATTTTAATGATATTTATGCAGCATTTGAACCCTTCTATAATATTTTCCAAAGCACGCAAAAATACGTTGCCGTTGCAACACCTAACCCCCTAGGAGGAGCAACAATAAAAGAAAATTTATATAATGTTAATAAGAAACTAAAAGATGAATTTGGTGCGCAAATTAAAGTTGGTAAAAAGATTGATGAAGAATATACAGTTTATGGATTGTTGGGATATTCAAGACTTTGCTATAAATTTGACTACATACTAAATTATGAAGACAGTAATACGAACATCACCCAACATCTTGAACAAGGTAAATCAAAAGGCAGTAATGCTTACAGTATTGGGGTTGGTGCGCTTAAAACCTTAACAGAAAGGTTTTCCCTAGGATTTAGCCTTATCTATACCCAAGCCGCTAAATTTAATGTAAACATTCCAAGTCCTAGTGAAGATATTGGTGCAGCTTGCATTAAGGTAAAAGATAAACTGTTAAAAGGTACACTTAGCCTGCAATACAGTTTTTAAAAGGTTTCTCTAACCAACGAACGGAAACATTTTTTTGAATATTCTTCACGTTATACCGGCCCTAAAAACTGGCGGCGTTGAAAAAACAACTATCGCTGTTGCCAATGGTATTGCAGCTGCCTACCCTAATGTTCATTGTTTTATTGCAGCTGCCTATGGCCCATTAAGGGAGAGCTTATCTCCAAATGTAAAATATTATCACCTTCCCTTAGCAAGTAAAAACCCATTTCAAATAATAAGCAATTATCGTTCCTTAAAAGAGCTATGTATAAAACATAGAATAGATATTATTCATCCCCATTCAAGGGCTCCCGCATGGAGTGCATATTTTGCCGCAAAATCCCTTCATCTTCCCTTTGTAAGCACCTATCATGGTGCATATGGGCAAAATGCATTAAAATGGTACTACAACAGGGTAATGGCCCTTGGAACACCGGTGATTGCCCCATCAATGTTTATAAAAAAACACGTATTAAACTATTATCCAGGAACAAAGGTTGAGGTTATTCCTTCATCTATAGATGCGCTTTATTTTGATCCAAGTTTAACAAATCAGGAAAAATATTGTGGTAATGAGGATGGCATTACAATTGCCATTATAGGGCGCTTTAGCCGAATTAAGGGCCATATTGATTTTCTTCAGATGCTTGAAAACTATCCACAAAAACACAAATTAAAAGTTGTATTTGTTGGTGATCACTGCGATGAATTTTACCTACAGCAAATTCAATCTGTTGCCGCAAAAACTAGAGTGAACCTTACAGTACACCAAAACATTGCAGATTTGCGCGAAGCCTATGCATCGTGTGATGTTGTGGCTATACCTAGCATAAAACCTGAGGCCTTTGGCAGGGTTACAGCGGAAGCCATGGCTATGGAAAAAATAACCATTGGCAATAATCTTGGTGCTACTCCAGAAGTTATTGGTAACAAAAAATGGTTATACCGTAATCAAAACGAATTGTTTACAATCATTGATCAAGTACTATCATTAACGACCGAACAGCGTATAGAAATTGGTAAGGCAAATAGGCAAAGGGTTTTAGAAAACTATGATACACAGATTATGCTTCAGAAACACTTTGCCATATATACAAAATTGTATAGCGCTATTACTAACCACTAATTTAAAGTGGTTAGTATAAGTTCTAAGCCGCTGACTTGCGTACGCGATCAGAAAGCTGAATTGGAACGCCAGGTTCTGATTTTATATTGCCCATTACAATGGTTGTTTGCAAATGCTCTACATGGGGCAGCTGGTGTAATGTTTTTAACACAACACTTTGAAAGTGATCAAAGTCTTGCGCAACAATTTTCAATAGAAAATCGTTTTCACCACTTATACGGTAACATTCACGCACATAGCTAAGTGCCGTAACAGCTTCTTCAAAACCTTGGATATGGCTTTCACTGTTTTCTTTCAAGCCAACAAAAGCAAACAGGGAAACATTAAAGCCTAAAACCTTTTGGTTTATCGTGGCTCGGTATCCTTTAATAATACCGCTATCCTCTAGGTGTTTTAAGCGCCTTAGGCACGGAGGAGCAGAAATACCAATTCTTTTGGCAAGCTCAACGTTTGTCATGCGGCCGCTTTCTTGTAAAATGCTAAGCATTTTTAAATCAATGTCGTCAAGTTTAGTAATCATATATTAGATCCTTAGGAAAATTTTTCCTAATTATAGTGCAATTATTGCAAAAGTTAAGCAATTTTTAATCAAATTTCGTAATTCTTATAAATAACAATAAAATTATCATTTTATTAGAGGACTTTAAATGGCCAATGAAGACGATGAAAACAAAAATGAAGAATTAAGTGAAGAAGAAAAAAAACTTGCTGATGAAGCTGCAGCAAAGAAAAAAAAGAAAAAAATGTTATTTATTATCATTGGTGTCGTTTTACTGCTTGTAATAGGTGGTGGTGCAGCAGCGTTTTTTATGATTGGCAACGAAGAAGCTGAAAATTTAGAAAAAGATATTACCCTAAGTGATGATGACGAAGATCAAAAAGATAAGCCCGCAAGTCTATTTTTTGTGCAGATACCAGAGGTTATTGTAAATTTAAGGGCTGCAAATCAAAAAGATAGGGGAAATATTCTTCGGGCTACATTCCTTTTGCAATTATATGACAAAAAAGATGAACCAAAGATTCGCGAAGCATTTCCAATTATTATTGACCAGATCCTATCATACCTTCGTGATCAATCGGTTACAGATTTATCAGGACCAGGCTTAGAACGCATGCGTCAAGCGCTATTAATTCGAATTAATGGAATCATTAAACCATCAAAAGTTCATCACGTAACCATTAAAGATTTTATTATTCAATAAGGCAGAATATGTTTGAAGATGAAGAAAACAACAAACAAGATACCGATAACACTGAAAATGTAAGTGGTGAAGAAGCTACGGAAAATTCTGTAGAAAGTTCTTCTGATGCTGCTAGTGATGATAAAGGTGAAGATCTAGCAGATGAATGGGCAGCGGCCTTAGAAGAAGGTGAGAATAATAAATCAAGCCCCACTGAAGGTACTGAAAATGCTGATGACATTGAATCTGAATGGGCATCGGCGATGGATGATGTGCAAAGTGAAAAATCCTTAGACCAGGATGCTATAAATGCATTATTTGAAACCTCTGGAACAGCTGAAACAAATACTGGTCCAGATGTTCCCTTAAATCTTACGTCTATCCTCGATAGTTCGCATATTTATGCGGAACGATTACCTATTCTTGATGTTGTATTTGATCGCTTAGTAAGATTATTAAGCACAACCCTTAGAAACTTTACTGGTGATAATGTTGATATAAGTTTTTCACGCATAAAATCCATGCGCTTTGGCGATTTTCTAAATGGAATACCCCTACCTACCATGATAGGTGTTTTTAGGGCTGTGCAGTGGGATAACTACGCTATGATCGTCATTGAAAGTAAGCTTGTATACGCCATTGTTGATATGCTTTTAGGCGGACGAAAAAATCCTACTGCCGACACAAAACTAGATGGGCGCCCCCACACCACCATAGAACGAAATTTAATTGAAAAAATGATAGAGGTAATTCTTTTAGACTTTAGTGAAGCTTTTGCCCCGATATCACGAATAGATTTTGAATTTGAACGTTTAGAAATAAACCCAAGGTTTGCTGCTGTTGCCAGAGAGAAAAATGGCATTATGGTTGTAACCATGAAAATGGAAATGGAAGAAAGATTTGGTAAATTTGATATAATCTTGCCCTACGCCACCGTAGAACCAATTCGTGACATTCTTCTTCAAAACTTCATGGGTGAAAAATTTGGACGCGATAATATTTGGGAAGGGCATCTTGCAGATCGCATATGGGATGCCGATATAACCATCGAAGCATCCTTAAGGGAAGAAGAACTATCCCTTGGAAAGGTTATGCAATGGAAAAAGGGAAGCCAACTTATGCTATCAAGTGATATGCAAAGCCCAATCACCTTAAGCTGCCAAAATTACAAACTAGCAGAAGGACGCATGGGACAAAAAAACAATCGCATTGCATTAAAAATTAATAACATTTTATTTGGAAAGAACGGAGGCTAACATGTTGTGGATAGATATAGGATTATTTTCACTACTATTACTTGCGCTTGGATTTTGCTGGCATTTAAGCCAACAAATTAATGGTGTAAAAGAATTAACAAAAGGGTTGATACCAAATATTCAAGGATTAAACAATATTTTAGAAAAAGCCAGTAAATCAATTGCAACCCTTAAATTTTTATCTGAATCTTCTAAAACAGGCTTAGAAAAGCAACTACCTGATGCCCTAGCCGCGAGGGAAGACTTAAGGCTGCTGATAGAACATGCAGATAGACTTAACTATCGATTAGACAGCCTTATTTCACAAGCTACAGAAACCGAAAAAAACTTAAAACAAACGGTACTTGTAAGTATTCGCCAACAGGATAAGATAAAAATACAAGAACCATTGATGAACCAAACGGTAAAACCATCACCCGATCGTAACCATACGGATCAACGTGAAGCTTTTGTCGAAAAAATACGAGCCCGTTACCCAAAGGAACCAGAGGCAATTAATGCACCAAATATACTTAGTCACCGTTAGATTATCGATAATAAATTTCCTATGGCTATCGATTTGGAATGTATTTAGTGCTGAACCAACTGCCGGCAAAACAGATACTAATGATAGTGTTCTGCAAGAAACCTTCACATTTGATCCCCTGGCAGATAGTACAGCAGACGAAGTTCAACTTTATTCGAAACTTGCAGAACGTTCCGAAAAAATACGTATGCGTGAAGAAAAACTTCAAAAGCAAACACTAATGCTTAAGGCAGCGCAAAAAACCTTAGACGAAAAAATAAAACAGTTTGACCTATTAAAAAAGGATCTTGAGGAATTACTGAAACGGTTAGATGAAAAGCAAAACAAAGATCTTTTACATTTGGTGCAAATGTATAAGGATATGAAACCCAAGCAAGCGGGACCAATATTTGAAAAACTAGAAACACCAATTGCCATTGCAATTTTAAAGGAAATGGATGAAAAAAAGGCTGCAAAAATTCTTGCAGCCATAAAGCCAGAAATATCGAAAACCTTAACAGAGGAACTTATTAAAAAAGCCCATCAGTTCAATTAAGAAACAATACAACCGCTTCCCTTTTGGGTAGATGAAGGTTTGGATCTTGGCACAGAATCACGTTGTGCTTTTTTTTCTAAATCAAAATCATCTTTAAGAAAAAGTTTGCGTAAAACAAGAAGGTCTGCATTAGGAATATTTTTACCAGCCTGCATCAAAGCAATAGCAAAGCTTGCTTCAATGTTTTTTAAATAACCTATTCTTTTTCCACTCTCATCTTTAGGAAAACTTTCTTTCCATTCAAAATCAACCACTGGGGTATACCTTGCTGCAGTCTCCATTAATTTTACTAAAACTGCAAACGCTGCTTTTTCTTCATCACTTTTTTCAGAGCCTTTATCTTTATGAAAAATTTCTTGAAGTTCATTTGCGAACTGACGCTTACCAATAGTTAACTCATGATCACCATTAGTTGGAGGCGATACGATGTTAAAAAGTGTTACAATTGTTTCGTGTGGAAGACTTATAACATGTTCATACCCATTTGATGGGTGAACTAACATTTTCAAAAACCTATGGGTTGCCCTAGCTTTTTGATCGTCAAGTGCTTTATCGTCCATTAATGTATTTAAATACGTTACTAGAATGTGCCTAACATTTATATAGGGTGAATATCCTATTACGGCAGATTCTCTTCCTTGAAAATAATCATTAATAGATTTTGCAAGAGGTTTACTTGATTCATTAGATCCAAGTATATTGTTGTATTGTTTATTATATTTTTTTAACATCTTGTCAGTAGCAGAAGTTAGATGGGTTTCTTTCGGTAATTTAGCAAAAAGTGCTTTACCTAATTGAAAAACAACCACATTATTTTCCCGTTGATTTTTATGCTTGTCTGCTTCCATGACTTCAAAAAAACTTTGGTATTCTTCACCTGGCGCATGGAACAATTTAAAAATTTGTTCAATAGTTTTTAAATTCTTACGGCTTAAATCTTTCTCATTATCCATAAAATATGCCGTTATACCTTCTAAACAACTATTTAAATTTTCCTTAGCTTGTTTATATTGATCTGTTATAGAACCTTCATTCTGTCCATCATGAATCATATAAGCACAAAATTTTGGATATAATTCTGATATGGGGCTTGATTCAAGGGACTGCATCATACTTATGAAAAAACGTGCTGGTTCTAAAAAAGCCTTAAATTGTGGCTCACTTAAATCACTTGAATTGCGCACTCTATCTAAATCAAACGTTAAGCGATTCGTTAATTCTTTAGCTATTGCTTCAGTCGCTACCAGCCTATGCTTAGCTGATAGTTTTTTTAACGTAGGTTCAATGGTATCGAAATTGCCGCTTTCAAAAAACCTACTGATGATGGTTTTATCATCTTCAGTTAATTGACCATCAATTATTCTTTTCATTGCACCAGCAGCCCGGCATGTAGACATTTTTGATACGGTAAGTGGTGCAGAAATTTTTGATACGGTAGGTGGTTTAGCTTGCTGTGGTGTATCTTCTGTAGCTTCCGGTGCTTTTGGACTCTCAAACGACATTAATGTTAAGCTCGACGTATTATCATCTATACCTATTGGTTGTTTTGCTATGCGTGACTTGGTTGTATTAGCACCACGCCTAACACCGGTGGTGTTCAATTCCTTTAGACCACCCGTCAGAACGCTAGGTCCACCATTAGCACATTGTATGGAAAGTGTAGATGCTACGGAAATAAATAAAAGTTTCTTAAGTATTTTTGTAGTTGAATTCATAATAAAATTACCTATTTAATTGTTTGTAACTTTTACTAAAATTTGTCTATTATGTCAATATAATATAAAATATATTTTTATGAAATTTAGTGCAAATTCTTTAACTTATAGTTATGCAAAATCACAAACAATTTTTGAAAATATTAACCTAGAAGCAGAATCGGGTGAAATAATTGCCC
>CAYGPH010000026.1:8557-18776 GCA_964351815.1 uncultured Verrucomicrobiales bacterium
GATCTGGAAAAACCACCCTGCTAAATATTTTAGGCTTACTTGAAAAGCCTCAAAAAGGCTTTATTTCCATAGATGACAAGCAAATTTCCTTAGAAACTGATAAAGCACGCACATCCCTTAGGCGACAATTTTTTGGGTTTGTATATCAGTTCCATTACCTATTACCCGATTTTAACGCCCTAGAAAATGTTGCCATGCCATTGCTTATTAATAATATAAAGCCCTTAGATGCTTACAAAACTGCTACGGATGCACTTGCAGTGATGCATTTAAACAATCGCTTGCACCATAGGCCCGATCAACTTTCCGGCGGAGAACAACAAAGGGTTGCCATAGCCCGTGCCATGGTGCACCAACCAAGTATTTTAATTGCTGATGAACCAACAGGAAACCTTGACCCAGAAACTGGACAAAACGTATTTAATGCCATGAAAAAACACGTGATAGAACAAAAAATGCTGCTAATTATGGCTACTCACAACCCTAATCTTGCAGCTCAGGCAGATAAAATTTATGAATTAAAAAACAAGAATTTAGCCCTTAAGCCCTAAACCCAAGACAAATCAAATACATTTCTGCTGAATCTTTGCGACTAGCGTCTGGTTTAAAATGGTGCACGCTTTTAAAGTGTAACTTACAAGCCTTCAAAATATCTTGTTCTGTCCCACCCTGAAGAACTTTACCAACAAAGTGCCCTCCTTTTGCAAGGTTTTTAAAAGCAAAATCAAGGCTAAGTTCTATAAGATTAACAATACGCAAATGATCTACGCTTGGAATACCGCATGCCGGGGCCGCCATATCCGTAAGAACAACATCAACCTTACCCGTAACTTTTTCTTGAAGAGCTTTCAAAACAGCATCATCCGTAAAATCACCAATAATAGTTTCCACATTTGCTTCTGAAAAATCGGTCATCGGTAACATATCAAGGGCAAACACTTTGCCATTAGATTGTACAAGGTTTGAAATAATTTGTGTCCATCCGCCTGGTGCAGCGCCAAGGTCAACAACAACTTGCCCTGGTTTCACCAACTTATATTTTTCATGAATTTGCAAAATTTTAAAAGCTGCCCTGGATCTATAACCAGATTTTTTTGCTTTTTCGACATATGGGTCATTTAGTTGACGAAGCAACCATTGACGCTGAGAATTCGTACGTTTTTTTTTAGATTTTAACTTCGTTGTTTTAAGGTCTTTCATGCCTCTTGGCTTTTTTCAATTCCTAAAAGTTGTTGAAGTTCGCCCGATTGAAACATTTCCTTGACAATGTCGCACCCGCCTATAAATTGACCATCTACATATAATTGCGGAATTGTAGGCCAGTCAGAAAAATCTTTAATATCTTGGCGAAGATTATCATCTTCAAGAACGTTATAGGCTTCAAAGGGTTGTCCAAGATGGTGCAAAATTTGCACTACTGTAGCGGAAAAACCGCACATTGGCTGTGTAGCATTTCCCTTCATAAATAGGGCAATACGATTTTTTTGAATAATATCTTTTAAGTATTGATGGTCAGACATTTTTTTTCTTACTCCGGAAATGTTTTTAAAGATAAGGCATGCAGTTGGTTCCCTACCATGTCGCCTAAAGCTTCGTATACAAGTTTGTGCTGGGCAATTTTACTTAAACCATGAAACTTTTGCGAACGCACGGTAATTTCATAATGATTTTCATCACCCACTAAATCTTTAATATCTATAACCGCATTAGGAAAAAAATCCAAAAGCTTTTGTTCAAGAATTGGTTGCGATACCGCCATTATGCTACTTTCATATTTTCTAAAAAACTGAGCACACCAAAACGTTTTGCTAGTTCTTGCATACCAAAGTTATTCTGTGTATTTTTAGCTTGATGTTCTTTTGAATGTAGGCTTTCAACATTAACCCTAAAGTTTGAAAGATCATTTAAAATAATTTTGTAGGATTCATAAATATCGTAAAAGAAATAGCGCCCAAAGCCTAAACTATAGGAATTAAGATTTAATCCTAATGCTAAAAATTGGCCTACCATAAAATCATTAATGCGTTTCGTTGTAGCTAACAATTCCGTTAAATCGTCTGCATCAAGCCATTGAAAAGATTTTATATGCTGCGGCGAAATAGTTCTTTCTGTGTCACCCGAACGATAAAAGAACTCTATTAATGGTTCTTCAAAACGCATGCTATCAAGCAAATCAAAGTGTTCCGATTGTTCTTTGGATGCTGTGTTACTAATTTTAACGCCAAAATTTAAGGGATCAGCCAGATAGACCAATTGTTCACGCATGTTTAATCGTTTTATAAATATGGTTTCAACACCTATCGTATTTAAACGTCCCATAAAAAGTTCACTTAAAAAATTATCGAGACTTCCCGATAATTCCACACCATTCGTGTTATTTTTGTGATCTCCAAAATGCAGCAAACATTCGTTTGAAGATCCTATGTCATAATATACTTTGTTGTTGAGGCGGTGTAGTTCTTGAATTTTTGCAAATCTCTCAGCAGCCACTATTTTCACGTCTAAAAACTTGCTAATACTTTATTTTTTATCAGTAATTAAGTTTTTTTGCAACAATATGTGTATGAATCATCTCAAATCTAAGATTTTTTAAGCCATGATCCCTTGTCAATTTTTAAAAAAAACCATAACATCATCCTAATTGTCCATTACGGCCTTATAAATTGCGAAACAAACACACCGTATACATTTGTGCCCATATAATCTTTTTTTGTTTTGCCACCGTCAATTCAAAGGATACTAAAACAGTGCTCGACCAGAGCATAAGCTTGGTTTCCCTTAAGGAATCAGATAAGGCTTGGTTTGTTAGCTCTATGATTAGAAGTTCCCTAAACGCTTACCGTAAACAGATATTTTTCATCAAAGATCATAAAAAACAACGTTATCAGCTGCTTGGGCAACATAACTTTTTTGAAAAAGAAAAGTGGCTTCAAAAAAATGCTGAAAATCTTTTTAACTCGCACATAATTCATGGTTCAAAATTCCATCATTCCTACGCTATTTCTTGGCATGGCATTAAAGTTGGCGCAATTCTTATACAGTATTTACCAAAGTTTTATGAGGTTTATATTTCCACAATTTTTATTATGCCCGAGCACCAAAAAAGTGGTTTCGGTAGTGCTGCTTTAAAAAAGGTTTTAGATATTTACCCCAGGGCAAAACAATATATCATTACTACACGCCATCAAAACACGCAGGCCTTTGCCCTTTACAATAAAAACGGTTTCGAGGTCTCGCCAGATTGCGAAATTGTAAAAAAAGTTGGGCTAGATCCTACCCTATATATAGGGTTTACAAAAGATAACCCTAAATATGAAGCCCCTAAGACAAAAAATTAAGCCAAGCTTCTTCTGTTAAAATTTCTACACCCAGCGCCTTGGCATCCTTAAGTTTTTTACCACTTTCTTTACCAGATACCACATAGTCTGTTTTTGCTGAAACGCTAGAATTTACTTTGGCTCCCAGCCTTTCAGCCTGAGCTTTTGCTTCACTTCTACTAATGCTTTCAAGACTGCCCGTAAAAACAATTATCTTACCACTTAGGGGTAAGTTTTTTTGAATAACAAAATCACTGATTTCAAGGTGTTTTAAAAGTTCCTTGATAAGCTTTGCATTGTGGGTTTCCTTGAAAAAATTCACTATTTCCTGAGCCATTAAATAACCAATACCTTCGATATTTTTAATTTCATTCATAGCTTTCGTATTATCTTCATGCATTTGTATAAGATGCCCTAAAAAATTATGCAGACTTTCATAACGCTCTGCTAAAACTCTGCTCGTTTGTTTACCAACTCCAGGTATACCTAAAGCATATATAAAACGATCTAAACTAATATTTTTTGATCGATTAATACTATCCCACAAATTTTGAACCGATTGTTGGCCCCAACCTGCCCTCATATCAAGGGGCACAGGTAATGTTTTATTTCGCGCTTCAAGGGTAAAAATATCAGATGGCATATTAATTAATTCATCACGGTAAAATATTTCAAGGGTCCGTGCGCCAAAACCTTCTATATTAAAACCATCTCTACTCACAAAGTGTATCAAGCGCTGCACGGCTTGATCTTCGCAATTAAAACCATTTGAACATTTTTTTGCCACATGCCCTTTAATTTGTGTAAGCTTTGTCTGGCAACAAGGACAATTATCACTGAATTCATAAGGAGAAAGTTTTTTGTCTCTTTTATCAAAGTTAACACCTACTACTTGAGGGATAACATCGCCTGCCCTTTTTACAATTACGGAATCACCAATACGAATATCTTTTCTGCGAATTTCTTCTTCATTATGAAGGCTTGCCCGAGAAACAAGGACTCCACCAACAACTACAGGCCGCAAACAGGCAACAGGAGTAATAGTTCCCGTCCGTCCAACTTGTAAATGAATATCTTCAAGGGTTGTTGAAACCACATTAGCAGGAAATTTGTGTGCGATTGCGTAACGTGGAACTCGCCCCATATTTCCTAAGCGCTGCTGCACTGAAAATTCGTTTACCTTGTAAACAACGCCATCAATTTCATAGCCAAGGCCTTCTCGAATATCCATAATCCGTTGATAATAATCCAACATTTCCTTTAAGTTATGACAAATTTGGTTCATGGGGTTGATAGCAAAACCATATTCTTTCAGCATATTCAAAGCCGCTTCTTGGGAATCTGCAATGGGTTTATCAAGGGAAAAGGCACCATAAGCAAAAAATTTCAAATTCCGCTGGGCCGTAACCTTTGGATCTAGTTGTCTTAAAGATCCAGAGGCAGCATTACGAGGATTTGCAAATATTTTATCGTTATTTTTAGCATTTTCTTCATTTAAGGCCTTAAAGTCTTCCAAGGACATATAAATTTCACCACGTATTTCAACACTTTCAACTAAGTGGTGACAATTTGGATTCAACCTTAGGGGAATATTTTCTATTGTACGCAAATTAGCCGTTATGTTTTCGCCTACCTTGCCGTCACCCCTGGTAAGACCAAGGGTAAAAATACCATTTTGATAATGAACACTAGCAGATACGCCATCAACTTTAGGTTCAGCAAACATAGGAATATCTGTTTCTGTAGGCAGATTAAGAAATCGACAGACTTTATCGTGAAAATTTTCTAACTCTTCTTCATTATAAACGTTATCTAAAGATAGCATAGGATTACGATGCTGCACTTTTACAAAGCTATCACTGGCTTTAAAGCCAATGCGATTGCTTGGGCTATCCATTCGTCGTAAATCTGGAAAAAGTGCTTCTATTTCCTTATTACGCTGCCTAAGGCCATCATATTCTGGATCAGAGACGATAGGATCCGAAAGTGTGTAATAATGGTAATCATACAGCGCGATTTTTTTCGCAAGCTTTTCTAATTCTTTTTCAGCATCAAGCCTGTTCATAGAAGTGGCATATAAAATAGTGCTTTAAAATTTAGAGCAAAAATATAACAGATGGCAAATTAAAACATCATCTATTTTTTTAATTTTAACTAAATATAAATAAAAATTAACCGATAATTTAGAAAAGATAATATTCAGCTTTCTTTGATAAAAACTTTACTTTTCACCCTATTCCTATGTTTTAGCTTGAAAGCATTTCAATGGCCTTGGGAAAAAACAGAAGAAGAAATATTTAAGGAAAAACTACGTGAAATCGAAAGTGTATCAGGTACAGCAAAGCCAACAGAAGAGGTTGATGCAAAAAAAATAGGTGATAGCTACCTTGAAAAAATACGTAAACGCTATGTTTCTCATATGCCTTTTGTTATGGTACCGATCTTAATTATACCAGTTGTTAAAAACAATAAAGTACATGCTTACCTAACCCTTTCTGCGGAATTGAAGTGTATTGATGTAGAAAGCTATAGGACAGTCAGAGCAAGTACAATTCCTATAAAAGACGCTATTTTTAGCAGTTTATATAAAGCTATGAGCATACTATGGGTTGGACCGCATGAACCAAACCCTGCTGTTTTAGAAAAGCGCATTAAAAAAATTGTTAATAAGTATTTTAAGAAGAATACAGTCGAAGATGTTATTATTCACTTTCTTCAACTGAGCTATGTTATTAAACCGGATTAAGCATAAACTTTAGCACTAATATGGCAAACTTTGGATAATGTGTAAGTTAAAAAGTGTATGATTGCAAAAGATAGTTTTATTTTTAATAAAATATGATATTATATTATTTGTGTAGTATTAATAACCTGAGGAAATAAGTGACTCATCTAAAATTTTTAAGCCTAATCGCAACCGTTGCATTATTAATGACAGCATGCGACGAAAAACCTAGTTCTGATAAAGCCCAAGGGACAGAAAAAACTGCTTCAGCCGAAAAAGATGCTTCAGTAGAAAAAACTGAAAAATCAAAAGCCGTAGTCGTAGAAGAAACATCAGAAGCTTCTAGCGAACCTAAGCACGAAGAAGAAAAACCTGAGGAAGTCAGCGACGTAAAAGCTGCTGCTGACGAAGCCACTGAAGAGCTTGAAGAAAAAGTTAAAAAAGGAAAAAAATAAAATTTTAATTTGTTTTTTTTGAATTTAACCCTGCCTTGTGCAGGGTTTTTTTTGCTAGAATAAAAGAAAAATAACTTTGCTATGTCCGTAAAGGATCTAAATGATCGGTCCATTGAAATTTTTCGCACCCTGGTTGATACCTTTGTAGAAACGGGGGAACCTGTAGGTTCACGTACTTTATCAAGAAAACTTGATAATTCGTTGTCTCCTGCCACCATTAGAAACATCATGGCTGACTTAGAAGATCTTGGCCTGCTATACGCACCGCATACATCAGCTGGTCGCTTGCCAACACCGGAAGGGCTTAACTATTTTATTCATGGTCTATTAGAAATAGGAGACTTAAGTGATGAGGATAAAAACAAAATTGCCCAGCGCTTTTCTGAAAAAAAAATGGGCATTGAAGACGTACTATCAGAAGCATCACGTTTATTATCCGGTCTTTCCCAATGTGCAAGCTTGGTTATTGCACCAAAATCATCCCTAAGAATAAAGCACATTGAGTTTGTTTCTTTAAGTAATAACAAAGCATTAGCAGTTATGGTAAATGATAACGGCTTCATAGAAAATCGCATCATCAGCGTTCCAAAAACTATTACAGCCCACGAGCTAACGCAAGCTTCTAACTATATTAACCACACATGGCAATATTTTACCCTTGAAGATATCACCAAAGGTATTGCAAAGATGCGAAAAAACAAACAACAAGACCTTGATAAGCTTACGCAAAAAGTAATAGAAAACGGTATTGCTGCCTGGAATAACACGCAAACAAAAGAGACTTTAATCATAAAAGGACAACATAATTTGCTGCGCAATGTACAAGACATGCAAGATCTTGAAAAAATTCAGCAGCTCTTTAATGAAATGGACGAACAAACGAATCTTGAAAACCTCTTACAAGAATCTATCAAAGCGGAAGGTGTGCAAATATTCATTGGCGCAGAAAACAGCTTATTTTCTTTATCAGGTTGTAGTATGATAGCTTCACCTTACAAGGATGGTAACAAAAAGATTATTGGATCCATCGGTGTTATCGGGCCTATGCGAATAAACTATCGTCGTATTATTCCCTTAGTTGATTACACATCAAAGGTTGTTTCGAAATTATTAAGCGAAAGATGAGGAAAAAAAATGAGCGCAAATATAAACAAACAACATGAAGCGAATGATGATGCACAAACTAATCATGAATCAAACACTAGTGCTGAAGTAGCTCCTGAAGATGAAAACCCAACGGAAATCCTAGAAGGTAAAATATTAGAATTAAAAGATCAACTTTTGCGTGCCTTAGCAGATAAGGAAAATACCCGCAAGCGAGCACAGGCAGAACAACTAGATACTATGAAATATGCTATTTCTAAGTTTGCCACAGATATGTTAACTATCGCAGACAATTTGCAGCGTGCCATAGATGCGGCGGATCAAACAGACGAAAAAGTAAAGCCAGTAATTGAAGGTATTCAACTTACCCAAAAAGAGTTAGAAAAAACTTTCGAAAAACATGGTATTTCAGCCATATTCCCCCTTGGTAAAGCTTTTGATCCTAATTTTCACCAAGCTGTACTTGAAAGCGAAAGTGACACTTATAATCCTGGTGAGGTGATGCAAGTTATGCAAACTGGATACACATTAGAAGATCGTCTGCTCCGCCCTGCCATGGTTGTTGTTGTGAAAAATGCATAGGAAATTTATTGTAAATTAAGCAAATACAATTACAAATAAATATAATTTTTCTTCTTAAATATTGTGACGCCTGAAAGCCTATAACCATCGACAACATTAGCATTTTGTAAAATGTTAACCAGAAAGTTTACAGCTTTATCCTTAGGACAATAGCTAGCTTTACCATATGTTTTGATAAGTTTTATTAATATTTGCTTTTGCAGAAAAACTGGCAACAATAAAAAACTTTCGGTGTTCAAAACAACATTTATCACCTTATCATTAACAAAATTTAAAGGTTCTCTAATTTTTTTTAGGTGATAATCGATAATTTCTTGAAGCCCCGCATGGTAGTTCTGCGCTTTATCTGCAATTTTAAGCAAGCCAGATTGGATATCTTGGTGATCACTTAAAAAAGACCTTTCACGCACACGCTGAAAAGATTTATTGTCATTTGAAGGATCATTGATATATGGAATATTATGCCGCTGCGCATAGGATAAAATTGTATCCTTAGAAAGCTTTAAAAACGGCCTTGCTAAGTTTAGGTTATTATGATCACTTAAGGCGTCCATCCCCCTTAAACCGAATGGTCCACTGCCCTTTTTAAGGCGCATTAATACGGTTTCAGCTTGATCATTTGCATGATGAGCCATAAAAACAATTGGGTTTTTATAGTTCTTGGCAAAATTTGCAATTAACCCATACCTTGCTTCACGGGCTTTTTCTTGGATACCTGATTCTAGCTTTTGCGTATGGCGCCATAAAAGCGTATGGTGTTCAGTTTTAAGTTTTTTGCAGTAATCTGCAACCATGTTTGCTTCCTGAGCAGACTCTAGGCGCAACTGATGGTTAATCGTTACAACCTGAATATCTTGGCCATGTTGGGAAAAATTAAGTTGGTGAAGCCCCTTAAGCAAAGACATACTATCGGGACCACCTGATACGGCAACAATAATGGTAATTTTTTTATTATAAAAATGCGTATTGAAAAATGTTTTAAGCGAACAACTTAGTTCGCATTTTTCATCTGCAGACATTTATTTCTTTTTAAAGGTATCAAATGAAACAACGTTTGACGTACTATCTAACTGATTTGTATCTTTATTTTTATCGGTTTTGTTCCTTAGGGGGTTGTTTGTATCTGGGTTTTCAGCTTGAAGCATTGCACCACCTTCAGGAATAATTGGCGTAAATTGCAAACCAAATTTTACGGATGGATCAACAAAACTAATTAAAGCGGAATAAGGGATATATATATTTTGATTATCTTCATCGAAACAAAGGGTAACACTGAATCCTCTTTCGCCAACCTCAAGATCCCAGTATTCATACTGCAAAACGATGGTTAGCTCATCCCCATATTGTTCTATTATTTTTTCAGGAATTTTTGCTTGAGGATGGTCTGTCGCAAAAGTGACATAATAATGGTGGTCACCCTCAAGGCCATTTTCTTGCATATGCTGCAAGCTTTCTTTTACAACACCCCTTAGGGCCTTTTGTACCATCGCTTCATAATCCATAATCACTTAACCTGTGCTTATTTGTTGTGGGGGCATTCTGTTGCCCGGCTGCCCCCTTACCGCTAACGTATTACTACTTTATGTAAACAGAATTTACAATTAAGCAGCGCGAGCTACAGCAGCAGCACGACGATTGCGGTTCGCAATCAGACGGTTGCTGTTAGCAGCCCTACGTTGAGAAGTGCTATTCGTATTGGCACTTATAAAGTTTAGTCCGATAACAGTGGTACCATGCCGGGTGAAACATTTATCTTTACTACGCGTGTCGATCCTATGTCGCCCCCATATAAATGGTGGAGGCGCCGGGTACCGCCCCCGGGTCCACAACGCTTATTCCATAAACGGTTTATCACCATAGATGCAAAAGCAACAATTACATTATAAGCATGTTTACTTAAAAATCAATGAAAGGCATTGCTTGATCGTAAAAAATGTATATCAGTTAGTGTTTTTTTTATTTCAAAACTCCGAGCTTTCCATACTATTTTCTTGCTTGCCCTTAAAATATTGCTTAGTAATACCCATATATTATAG
>CAYGPH010000027.1:0-18099 GCA_964351815.1 uncultured Verrucomicrobiales bacterium
GCGTTCACGACGATGCCTGTAAGCCTAGCTGGGCCCGCTCTTTTTCAGTCAGATATAATTTTAGAGGCTATTTGGATTTATCTGCCCCTAAAAGTGAGAAGTTTTTCGCTTGCTTTGCTTTTGTTTGTTTTTTTAGTTCCGTCATTGCATTGTTAAGCATATATTCTTCAGCCTCAACTTCGGTACGATAATTAGCTGCAAATCCTTTGTCAAATACATCATCCGCAAAAACCTCGAGTTCATCAAAAAGATCTTCAAATTTCTGCACAAGTTCAGAATAATACACCCGAACATTTTTAGAGTCAGTTTGGAAATCTCCTGTTAATTCAGGTTCATCACTTATACCTAAACCAGCCATATTAAGTAGCTTTCTTGAATCCTTATTAAAACCCCATAAAAAGTTATTTGTTTGACTATCAACAACTGAATGCGAACCATCAAAAAGCTTAATTTGAAGTTTTATAGAACTAGGACCACGATTAGCCTTAAATTCGCTTAGATTGTTCGCCAGCCATTGGGCAAATGTTTGATCATCATTAGGAAAGTACTTTGTATTAGTTAAATTTTTTTCTACACCGGGTAGCATAGTTTTTAATATTTCAGTATCACTTAAGGGTGAAGACCCATCAATATAGCTTGTTTTTAAATCATATAATGTTTCTTTTAAGGTGATATACCTTATATATCTGCGACCATTTTTTATTAAACGATGAAAAACGACTTTAGGATCAGAAAAACTGTAAACATCGGCAGGAATATCAGATTGTTCATGCATCATAACAAACATGGGAACTAAATACCTTAAATACATTTCTTGATTACCATTAATCAAAATTGGATATAGGCTATCCATAACATGTTTAAACACACCCATTGTGCGATTATAGCGCATGGATAAAAGATCTTTTACATATGTACCGTCTTTACTAACGGGATCAACGGCAATTGGTAAATCAAAAAAGATGTTAACGTCTTCATCTTTAAATTTTAAACTTTTCAAAACATTTAAAACTAAAGCAAGCTGATTTCTCCCATCTTCTATAAGGCTTGCATGCTCCTTATCATGAACTGCTAAAGCAAGGGGAGACATATTCATACCATGCACATGGACAGTTTCTTTAGTTAGGCCTATAACATGACAATCGCCCATAGCCAAATAGGTTATAGTTGCTAAACCAATTTCACCTCCAGAATAAAAATAAGGAACATGTTCTAAAAACCATTTTTCTTTATCAAGTTTCTTAACAAGTTGGTACGAATCTGCACCAGAAATAGATTTTAAAAAATAGTCGTGTTTGTTTGAATAAAAATCCTCATCCATATGATCAGATGAAAAACGCCCAATATTCATAAAATTCTCTAGTGTGTTTTCTGGCTTTGCATCGGTCATGCGAGACATTCTTCTATAAAATTTGCGATTATGTTCCAGATTACTGAAAACATCTTTTTCCAATGCATCAGGGTTTTTAGAAAGACAAGCCAATTGATAAAAAGTATTACACCACATTTGTAAAATTGTTTCTCCGTTGGCAGGCAAACCAGCGGCCTCAATATGCTTTTTCATAAAAGCCATGATTTCGTTATTTGGCTTGGTAATTTTGCAAGTCAAAGAACCAGGTTGTTCCCTAAATGTTTTAACAACACCTTCTAACTCTGGATCTATGCCTTTAAAAATTTTAGGATTTTTAGCATGTATAACATCTTTAAGGTAAGGATCTGAAAGAGAAGCTCGAATACTCAAGGATACTGATTCACGGTTTTTATTTTCATGATCTGTTGATGCAAAAATTGTTGATCCTAAAAGGCATGCCAAAAGTATATTTTTTGAGAATTTTTTCATTTTTACTTTTTTGTAGTTGTAGATTTATATATCTAAGACAAATAGTTATTTAATATTTACAATTCAAGTTTTTTTACAAATTATTTCCCTTTAAGCCAAATAATAATTACTAGCACACCGTATATGACTATTAATGGCAGCATTATCATTAGCATGCTTATGGCATCAGGTGGTGTTACCAGGGCGCAAATAAAGACAATACCTAAAATAAAATAGCGCCAATGGGAAATTAAACTTTGTTGGGGAATTAATCCCGTTAGCAGCCCAAAAATTAAAAGTACTGGCAGTTGAAAACATAAGCCAATAGCTAAAATAAAGCGTTTAATAAATTGAAACATTTCAGAAACCTTAGGCATAAAATTGATTTCACTATTCATGCTTGTAAGGTAATTCAAAGCCTTGGGAATCATAACTTTATAACCACAATATACCCCCAAATAAAACATGAAAATGCTAATTGTAAGGAAAGGAATAACCATGCGTTTTTCGTGATCATGCAGGCCAGGCAGAATAAATTGAATCATGAATACAATCATCACTGGCAGCGACAAAAGAAAAGCTATAAACAAACTTATGTTAATTTGATTGAAAAAAATCTCTAACGGATTAGTAGCAATAAGTTTAGCAGGGCTATTTTCTTGTAATACAAATTGCAAACTATCTGCAAAAAAAATGCATAGTAAAAAGCATAAAAAATATGCCCCTAGGCAGCGCACAACAACAGAACGCAATGCTACTAAATGTTCTTGTAAGCTCATTTCATGGGGCTGCATTTTTTTCCTTAAGTTCAATGGCTGCAGCAAGATTTTTTAGGGCATCATCTAGATTTTTAGCTGGCTGTGCATCTAAATATATACTTTCATCGGTTGTTTTTTTTACCATAGGGTTATTGATTATACGTTTGGTTTTTATTACCACCCGAGAAGATTGCAGCAAACTGTGCAAAAATTGTTCTATGTTTTGCCGTTGAAAGGTAAATTGTTGGCTAGCTTTAGCATTTAATCCAAGGGTAAGATGGTAGTTTTGGTTGGAAAAATAAAAGCTTTCAATCTTGTAGCCTAAAAAACCCTTAGCCAATAAAGCTTTTTCAAGTTGCAATTGCTTTTTATAAAACTTATAAGCGCCCTTTTCTTCCAAAGGTTTAAGGATTTTTTTAAGGGCATCAGCAGCTTGCAAGATTTTTTTGTATAATATTTAAGGATTGAATTCTAATTTAACAGTTAAAAGTAATAGCTTCAATTACCATCAGATAAACATTCTTTGCGGTTATTAACCAGAACGATCATTAAACATATAATTACCAAATACCAGCTTTGCCACAAGCCCACCGCTAAAGAACCTATGGTAAATAAACTGGCATAAAACGATACTGTTGTTGCATTAATTGTGTTTTCCCTGTTGCGCCAAAAAAACAACCATAGGGCCGTTACCATTATACTTCCTAGCAACCCAACTTCATACCATAATTGAACAATAATATTATGGGGGTGATAAGCAGCTTTAGGGTCTTCAATTACGTGTCCTTTTAGTTTTTTAAATTTTTTACCATTTTTTATGCGTTTACGGCTACTGCCTAAACCGTTGCCAGTGAATGGTTTCTCTTTTATTTCTTGCAGGTAAGAATCAAGAATTATAATCCTGTGGCCGTAACTGCTATCCCATTGGGTAAAAGAATCTTCATAATCTTTTAAAGAGAGCAAAGATAATACTACAGGGGTTAATATTATTAATAATGGCGGCAAATAAATAAATATTTTTCTACTTATTTTTGGCAATACCTTGTAAGCTACAATTGCAATTAAGCCTATTAGAATTGCAAGACCAGAAGCATCTGAATGATTTTTAATACAAAAAAAAGCTGTTGGAATGGCCACACAAATAGCTTCCAGCACAGATTTTTTATGCAATGCAAAAAATACCATTAATGCAGCAGCCAAACAAACTTTTATAAGAATTTTATTGTTAAACTTACTAAAAATATCAATAAAGCCCATATGATTTGCAGTATTCAATGCCAAAAAGATAAAGAAAAGACTAAAAATTGCTGGGAATAGGATTAACATTTTTTCATACATTTTTGGAAAAATTTGAAAAAAGTGATTTAGCAACAAAATCGCAAAAATGCATAAAATAATTTTAGAAAGTGCTAAAACCCCATAGCCAAATCGATGAGACCAAAAACACGATACTAAAAACCATACAAAGGTTATAATTGCCAAAACGCCTAACCGATGTTTATATACATTTCTAACCGGTTTAAACGTGAGAAAAAGTTTTTTTTCAGAATAAAGAAGAACACTACAGCTGATTAAAAGAAAAATAAAATTAACAATTGCCAAACTTGGTTTCAGCGGCAAAACAAAGAAACATAAACAAAAACACCATACTGGTAGAAATTTGAAAGATGAAAAAGCACGCTGCATTGAATTTATGAAAAAAAACTTGTAATGTGATTCATATTTTTATGGCACAAAAACCTTGGTGAATAAAGACCATAAGCTAGATTCATCTTTAGCTAAACGAATTTTACGAGAGCACCTTTTCGATTATAAAAGGAAATTTGGCATAGCTTGCATATTTATGCTGCTTACGGCTCTTTCCACTGCAGCCTTACCGTATCTTTTACAACCTGTGTTTGATGATGTATTTTCCAAAGCAAACCCCAAATTATTGGTGTTTTTTTGTGGTGCCGTGCTTGCTGCCTTTATAATTAAGGGAGCAGCATCGTACGGTGAAAGTGTAACTATGACGAAAATAGGTCAAGGAATAATTTCAGATATTCAAGAACGCGTATTTAACCATTTAATGCACCTTGATTTAGCTTTTTTTCACAAAAACAATAGTGGAGAGCTGCTATCAAGATTAACGAACGATGTCAATTTAATGCGTAACAGTGTGGCAAATACCATTATAGGTGTTGGCCGTGATTTTTTTACATTTATAGCATTACTCGCTGTCATGTTTAGCCGTGATTTTACCTTAGCGATTATTTCATTTACCCTTTTTCCATTAGCTTTTTACCCAATTATGCGCATTGGTAAACGTATGCGAAAAGTAACCTATAATGCCCAAGGTGAAATTGGTCACTTTACACGGCAGTTAAGCCAGATTTTTCAAGGTATTCGGGTGATTAAATCTTTTAATACACAATATGCCGAAATTGCTAGGGAAAAAGCACAGATAAAAAAAATATACGATCTTGTGGTAAAAACAGCTCGCACACGGGCTTTGGCGCACCCAATTATTGAAACTATGGGGGGTGTAGCAATTATTAGTATTATTGCCTACGGTGGTTGGCAAGTTATGCACCATGATCGTAGCGCTGGTGAGTTTGTTTCTTTTATAGCTGCCTTAATTTTGGCGTACGAACCCTTAAAACGTTTAAGTAACCTTAATGCAAGTTTGCAAGAGGGCCTAGCAGCGGCGAATAGGGTATTTGAATTAATCGATGCCCCAATTTACATACATTCCCCAAAAGATGGTAAAAAACCAACTACGGTTAAAGGGACTATAAGTTTTAAAAATGTAGATTTTTCATATTCTTCTAAGGGTGAAAATAAGGGTAAAAAAGTTTTACGGCAATTAAATTTCAGAATAGAACCTGGACAAACAGCAGCCTTTGTTGGGGCAAGTGGAGCTGGTAAATCTACAATTATAAATCTTATTCCACGCTTTTATGATACACCTGCCACAATAGAAATAGATGGTATTGATGTTAAACACTGGGATTTAAAATATCTACGCCAACAAATAGCCTTGGTTAGCCAGGAAATATTACTTTTTGACACAACCATTTATGAAAATATTGCCTATGGCATGAAAAACCCATCAAAAGAAGAAGTTATTTCAGCTGCAAAGCAAGCTTATGCCCATGATTTTATTAGTAAAATGCCCCTAGCGTATGAAACTCAAGTCGGTGAAGGTGGTATAAGCCTATCGGGAGGACAACGCCAACGTATCGCCATTGCCCGTGCCATCTTGAAAAAAGCTCCAATATTATTATTAGATGAGGCAACCTCTGCCCTTGATGCTGATTCAGAAGAAAAAATTCAAGCTTCCTTAAAACCGCTTATGCAAAAATGCACAACCATTAGTGTGGCCCATCGTTTATCAACGATTCAAGATATGGATGTGATTTACGTGCTCGATAATGGGCGCATTATTGAACAGGGAAATCATCAACAGCTATTGCAACTGAACCAAGCTTATGCTGAATTATGGAGAAAGCAAAATATTAATACAAATTTTAACGGAGGATAAAGTATACCCATGACAATTAATATTGCAGGTCAACACATGGATGTTGGCGAATCTCTACAAAACCATGTTCGTGAAGCTATAAAAGCTACTATTGAAAAATATCAACTACATGAATACGAAAGCCAAGTTCACTTTACTAAGGTAAACCATGATTTCAAATGTGATTTAAATGTTCACGTTAATAAAAATTTAATGATGCATACCAAAGGTAGCGATTCAGATGCCTATAAAAGCTTTGATCAAAGCCTACATAAGCTGCAACACCGCTTGTCAAAATATAGTAGCCGGCTTAAAAGCGTGCAAAAACGCCAATCAAGCAAAGCTGCTTATGCTGTGTTTAACCAGGAAAGTGAAGATTTAGGTGCCGATACACCGGTAACTATTGCTGAATCATCGCAAGATGTGCCTATGCTAACGGTAAGTGAAGCTGTAATGCGTTTAGAGTTTGCAGATTCACCTATACAAGTATTTTACAATGCAGCATCCGGTAATGTAAACGTCGTTTACCGCAGAAAAGATGGCAATATTGGCTGGCTTAACCCGCCTGTTTTAGAAAACAAAGGGTAAATTAAGCATATTTAACATTAGCTGTTAATTTTAAGTGTCCAATGAAACTTAACCCGCATCTGGACAGCCGTAAGCAAATCGTAAGGGATAAGGGGCGAATTTTTCACAACCTGTTCAATGGGCAAACCATCGCCCCATAGGGTGACAACGTCACCCACTTTGGCATTTGGCACGTTAGATAAATCTATGGTGGTCATATCCATAGAAATTCGCCCTATTATACTGCACTGTTTTTCATTTACTAATACAGGTGTTCGTTCGCTTAAGGTTCTTAAATAGCCATCACCATATCCTATGGCAACAACCCCAATAGTTGTGCTTTCTTGACAAGTAAACGTTGCGCCATAACCTACAGTACTTTTCTTTGGTAAATTTTTCACGGCGATCAAACGTGTTTGCAAGGTCATTACTGGCTTTAAACCAAGTGAATCGGACGTAATATCCTTAAGCGGCGAAATTCCGTATATTGCTAATCCAGGGCGAACGTAATCAAAATTATCTATATTATCTTGAAATATTGCCCCAGAATTTGAAAAGCTTTTAGGGCCAGGCCAATTGCCTGAAAGGGTTTCAAAAATTTTAAACTGTTCAATATTTTTGGGATGATTAAGTTCATCTGCACAGGCATAGTGAGACATTAAACCAACAGATGGTGCGATATTTGGATTGTTTTTTAAAATATCATAAACATCTTTAACTTCAGTGGGGGAAAACCCTAAACGCCCCATTCCTGTGTCACATTTTATCCAAACCTTTAGGGCTACTGGTAAATGAACATGTTTTAGCCATTCAAGTTGGTGATAACTATGAAAAACTACCGGTAAATTTTGACACGATGCAATAAGAAGTTCATCTGGTTCAAAAACACCTTCCATTAATACTATTGGTGATTGTATCCCAACTTTACGAAGGGCCAAGGCTTCGTCTATAGATGCTACCCCAAACTCATCAATTTCCTTGTCACAATTTAAAGCTGTAGAACGTAAACCGTGGCCAAAGGCATTGGCTTTAACCACAGCAATAATTTTACTTTTAGGTGCACGCTTGCGTATTACCTGAATATTATGGAGTAAATTTTGGACAGAAAGAATGGCAAGTGCTTGTCGGGACATAGTAAAATTATAATTATGCTTTGAAAATTACGATAGCTATATGCGGCATAATCTGCAAATAAATTTGATTTTAAAAAAGGCTAAATTATTTATCTAAATAGAATACAACAGAATTTCTTAGAACATATTTCTTAACCAGCAAAACGGCAACCAGTTATAAATATCCCTTTCAAATCCACGTATTTTTTTACCTAAGCGCATGACATCTGGCATTAGGGATTTACCAAATTTTTCATGATTTTCTTTGCGATGGTGCCAAAACATATACTGATAAAGTTCGCTGTAGGGCATATGGTATATGGGTATTTTGTTTTTATATTGAAAAGTTACAACACTCAAGGTTGCAGAATCGTGTAAATGGTGGGAAAAGTTTTTATGTTCAGAAAATCCTTTGGGTGGGGGTGTATTTATAACACTTGTTGGATTCTTTGTGACTTCTAACCATGTTTTCACAAATTCACGAGTTTCTTTTGTGTTTTTCAACACAAGGCAAGATGCTTCAATGTAAGGGGCAGTAATACATTGTTGTGTATCACAGTTGGTGTTGATTAAAGTTTGTCGTTGAACACGACTTTCAATGGGAACATGCCCCTGCACAACAACAATCTGGTGCTTATCGGCAATTTCCCATATATGACTCAGGTCTTGGGTAATAACATAACCGCAGTCGGCATACATAAGGAAATAATTATCGGGTAGCATTTCCATTATCTTCAAAATAATATAAGGCTTCCAAAGCCAGTAACCATCACCAGTTTTTTGTTCTAATACATGTTTGTTTTTTTTAACAAAATCACCATCGTTCATCAGGAATTTTTTGTCAAAGCTAAAAATAGCATCAAAATTCAATAATTGACCTGAAACATTAAGGGCCTGCTGGTTTAACTTATAAACATCGCGGTTATCAGCATAGGAAACAAGTGCCGTTTGATAGGATGATTTTTCTTTATACCTTTCCTGGGTTGTATCAAGGGTAGCAGCTACCTTAAAGTGAATAAAAAAACCATAAAGACATACAGCTATTAAAATAGAGAAAATGTACGTAAATATTTTTTTCACAGTTTTTACCTCATGATAAACCTAAGGAAATAGGTTTTTTCTATTGTTCTAAGAATCTCTTTAGGTATACACAAAATTATGGCTATTGATAAGAATTTATACATGCATGTTTGCGCAGCAAATTATAAAAAATACTATTTTTTTATGGCCTCTTTCTTTGTGCTTAAACTTTGTTAACGTTGATCTGCTATTATTGATTAACTGATAACTTTAAAAAAAGCCATAAATATTTTCTATGGATAAAACAAGCTTTAATGATGGTTATATCCATGCTGTTCTAGAACAAAGTTGCGATGGTATGATCATTATTGATGAACGGGGCATTGTTAAGCAGTATAACGCAGCTGCCGAAAAAATACTTGGCTACACATCAGTAGAAATAATAGGAAAAAATGTTTCTACCTTAATGCCAAATCCCGATAGAAAGAATCATGATGGTTATCTCAAAAATTACCATGATTCAAAAAAACCAAAAATAATTGGTATCGGTCGAAAAGTTCAAGCCTTACACAAAAACGGTCACTTAATTCCTATTGAATTATCAATTAGCAAAATAAACTATAATGACACTGTGTTTTACAGCGGCATAATCCGAGACATAACAAAAGAAGAGAACTTACAAAACACTTTTGATGAGACTGTCGATTTACAATCATTAATGTTAAAAAACGTTCCTGATTTTGTTTTTATTAAGGATAAAGATTTCCGTATTGTCATGGCTAACGATGCGTTTTTAAGCGTTTACCCATTAAACATGCAAAATAAAATTATTGGCTATACAACTGTTGAAGAATACACACAGGAAGATGCTAAAGAATTTTTAAAAAACGATGCCATAGCTTTTGAGAATGGAATTTCCGAAGTCGAAGAATCAGTAATTTTTCCTGATGGAATAAAAAGAACATTACTTACAAAAAAAATTCGCTTTAATGCTAAAAATCACCAACCATATATCCTTTGTATTGCTCGTGATATTACTGCACTCAAAATGGCAGAAAAGAAAAGATTAGAAATAGAAAATTCCCAGAAAGTTTTTGCAGATGCCTGCAAAGATGGTTTCTGGGATTGGTATATTCAAGATGATTATGAATATATGTCTGAAAGATTTTGGGAAATTTTAGGCTATAAACCCCATGAAAAAAAACACCATCCATCGGAATGGCAAGCACTTGCTTTTCCAGAAGATTTACAAAAAACCTTTGATAATTTTGATAAGCATTTAGAAACTAAGGGGCGACACCCGTTTATTCAAGAAGTACGTTATAAACATAAAAATGGAACAACTGTTTGGATAATTTGCAAGGGACAAATCGTGGAATGGGATGAATCTGGTAAACCGTTAAGGATGATAGGCACCCATACTGATATCACAGAACAAAAAAAGATTCAAATTCAATTAGCAAAAAGTAATGCATTGTTTAGTTTGGCTTCAAAGACAGCAAAAATAGGTCATTGGCATTTGGATTTAGTGAATAATGGTATTTTTTGGTCAGACCAAGTTTACATTATTCACGGTGTTAATAAAAAAAACTACAAGCCTGAACTTGTTAGTGCCATTAATTTTTATCATCCCAATGACAGAAAAAAAGTAGAAAAATCTATAAATAACACTATAAAAAACTGTGTACCCTTTGAATTTAATGCACGCATTCTTAATGGAAATACTATTGTTTACGTGCTTGGTAAGGGGGTTCCTGAAATAAACGATAGCGGGAAATGTACGGGTATTTTTGGAATCTTATTAGATATTACAGAACAAAAAATCTATGAAATCAAACTACACAACCTTAACAAAGAATTAGAAGATTTTGTTCATATTGCATCCCATGACTTAAAAGAACCCCTTAGGGGCATAAGCAATTATGCCCAATTCTTGGAAGAAGATCTTTCATCAAAACTTGATGAGGATACAAGTTTTTATTTAAAACGCATTAAAGCCCTTTCTGAAAGACTTGAAAAACTAACCGATGATTTATTGCATTATGCAATGCTAGGTCATAAAAAAATTTCCGTTAAAAACGTAAACTTTGAAAAAGTAATTGAAGACATTCGATCACGTTTTTTTCACATTGATGGTATAGAAATTCTGTCAAAAAATTGCAACCAGGTTATAAAGTACGAAAAGGTTTTGCTTGAAGAAATGATTTTTAACCTTGTTAGTAATGCTGTGAAATATAACGATAAGCAATATAAAAAAATATGTATAAGCTTAAAAAATACAGAAAATAATTTTTATATATTCGTCCACGATAATGGCATAGGAATTCCCAAAGAACATTTAAAAACCATTTTTCAGATTTTTCAGCGATTGCCACAAGCAAAAGCCTTTGAAAACGGTAGTGGTTCAGGTTTAAGTTTTGTAAAAAAAATAGTAGATCGTTTTTCAGGGCAAATCAAAGTAAGATCTAAACAAACCCTAGGATCAACTTTTATGGTCAAATTTCCTAAGAAAAATGGGGTGGATTTATTATAGTTATTTGGATGATAGATGACAGCTACGATGACTACATAGCTTTAAAGCGTAGTCTGTTAAAAATATCAGAGGCAAACATTACACTTGAACACATTAGTGATCCTGTGCTTGTGGATGATATTCTTAAACCTGACATAGACCAAGTAGAGCTGCCAAACCTGATCATACTTGATATTAATATGCCACGTATGAATGGCATAGAGCTTTTGGAAAAATTAAAGAAACATGAATTATTTAAACCCATACCAACTATTATGTTCAGTACAGCAAATAAATGCGAAGATATTATGAAATGCCGCGAGCTTGGAAGTAGCAGCTATGTTCAAAAGCCTGTAGGCTTAGATAAATTGAATGATGTATCAAAAAAAATTTATGAATTTTTCTTAAAAACAAGAGAAAATAATGTTTGATAGGGAAAAAAACTGCCATCCTTAGGACAAGGGTCTCTATCTGAATAATTCATATGCTTTTTAATTTTTTTTAGGATTTTCCCCCACGCAAACTATAAACAGATCACGGCATTGAAGTATGAAAATTTTTCAATTTTTCACATACAAGCTGATATATAGTTTTTCTTAATTCTGTGCTAATAACCCTTCCATGGTCATCATAATGAACACCCATAGGCTTTTCTAATAAAAGTTCTAAAGCTTCAAAAATATTATTAACGGTGTATATGTGAAACTTTTTTTTATGAATAGCATCGCGCACTTCATTTTTTACTGTTACATGGGCTTGGTTAGCGGCTGGAATAATGACCCCCTGTTCACCATTTAACCCACGTGCCTTACAAAGGTTGTAAAACCCTTCAATTTTCAAATGCACACCCCCAACCACTTGGGCAATACCAAATTGGTTCATCGAACCGGTTATGGCAATATTTTGTTTAACTGGAAGTTCTGCTAAGGAAGATATTATCGCAACTAATTCAGCCATTGTTGCGCTATCACCATCTACAGGGGTGTAATTTTGTTCAAAGGTTAAAGAACAACCACATGACAGGGCAAATTTTTGTCCAAAAGTGCCCTTTAAAAACCCTTCAAGAATATATGAACCCTTTTCTTGTATTGGACCAGACATACCAATCATGCGTTCTATGTTTACAACTCCCTTACGGCTTGCGTAGGTTTGCGCACTAATTAAAGATGGAAGACCTATACTCCGGTCCCCTAAATTTAAAACTGTTAAGCCGTTAACGCAGCCAATTCTTTTGCCTTTTACATCGATAAGGACCTGTTGATTTTGAAAAGCATGCATCATTTCTTCTTGGTAATAAGCTTTCAAATAGTGGTTTTTCTGGAATAGTTTTTCTAGAATTTTTTTATCAATCTTTGTCGTGCTGTTATCGTTAGCTATAATTTCAGCAGCAATAATTATGTCTTTTAGTAGCTCTATTTTTGAAGATAAGCGGTCACGATTACCAAGCCAACGACTAGTATAAGCAACAAGGTAATTCATAGCTTCGGCAGTAATTTTTTTCTTCGTTACACTTTTTTGAATGTAATCAAAATATTCGCGATAACACCTTAGGTTACTTTCTGTAATAGGATTGCTTTCACCAATTTCAGCGCGAATTTTAAAATACTGATGAAAATCCTTATCTTCTAGAAAAAAACTAAAGTAATTTTCTGGGCTCATTGTTATACAAACCTGAAAATCAAGGGGTATTGGTCTAGGACGAGGAGCATCAGCTAGGGGAATTCCTCCTTCTCGGTAATGTTCTCTGATGCTTAGCTCTTGATCACGCAGGGCTGTTTTTAAAGATTGCCACAACATTGGGTCTTTGATTAAAACGTCAGCACGAACAATCAAAATACCGCCATTGGCCTTATGCACTAACCCTGGTTCGATAAGCGTTACATCCGTTTCCAGATTACCCGTTTCAGGATGACTTCTATATTTAATTTTACCAAAAAAATCTTCAAAGGTTGGGTTAGCAGCAACTACAACCGGAGCTGGCTCATCAGGTTCATGGCACACAAGGATGCATACACCATAATAGTTTAAAACTTCGTGTGAAATTTCTTTTTTAGGACTATCAAAATCAATAAAACGATCGAGATTTTCGATAACGTCTTTTCTTAAACTTTCCAGCCAGCGCTTAGGTATATGTAAAAATTTATCCTTATACTTTTGAAAAACCGAGCTTAAGGCATTTTTTGCAACATCATTTCGTAACTCAATAATAAGTTTATTCGCTTTTTCAAGGATGTTATTAGCATCATGGCTAAGGTGAGTTAATGCTTTTAGTAATTTCTGGTATGTTTCATAATTTTGTGCCGAATTTTCTGCGCCTTCTAATGTTTCAATAACATAACCTTCTTCACCTGCAACTAAAGTAAAGCCATTTTTTGCAGCTTCATCTTGAAGTTTTTTTGCCTGTATATCAATTTGCTGTTGTGCTGTAACGTGTATCTCATCAATTTTATGAGCCAAATTTTTATTGATCAACGTTCGGTTTAAAAGCCCATGAATTTCATAAATAAATTTTTTCATATCTGCATGAAATTGCTTTGCTTGACCCGATGGTAAGGGTAATGGAATAGGTTGGTAAGCATTTGAAAAATTGTTCACGTAAACCCAATCCCTTGGGTTGGCAAAGTTTTTTATTTTTTTTTTGTAAAAATTTTTGACCATATGCATTTTTGCTGTGTAATCATCACCAATAACGTATATGTGGGTGTTTTTTCCCCTTAGTTTGATACCAAAGTTTAAAGCTTCCATTGCCCTAGCGTGGGAATCAAGATGTTCAAAAATGCTATCTTGATTTTCCGTTTGATCAACAGTTTTAGCGCGGCTTTTTCCAAGTTTAATGCATGGAGTGCCGATTTGATTTGATATAAGTTTGTTTGCCATTGCAAAACCAATGTGTTTCAGGTTTAAAGTAACAAATAAGTGTTAAAAAGCTCTAAATTATCAATTTTTTTTAAAAATAAATTTGGCGTTTTTAGCCAAAGCTATAAGTTGACAATTCTTGATTCACATTAGGTAACACAAGGTCCTTAATGTTTAAATGTCAGCTTGTTATGCATTTATTAATCATTTTAATAAAAAATGAATAAAAAGATTTATATCCTACATCCATGAAACTTCTTATCGGCGCTCTTACAGTTATATGTATGGTATTAGGTGGTTACCTAATGGTGGGGGGAGATTTACTTGTTTTATGGCAACCTGCTGAGGTTGTTATTATTATTGGGGCATCAGTTGGTGCATTTATTATCACTAACTCTGGTAAAACTATGCACCATGTAAAACATGATTTCAAATTTTGTTCTAGCGGAATAGCTGAAAACAAAGAAATTTACATGGAATTGTTACTATTACTTTTTTCAGTATTCAAAACTGCCAGAAGCAAAGGCTTGTTATCGCTTGAAGCAGAAATTGATAACCCAAAAGAAGGGGAGCTCTTTCAAAATTATCCAAATTTACTTAATAAAACGCCCCACGTAATTACTTTTTTGTGTGATTATTTACGGATGATTACCATGGGGTGTGAAAATCCTATGCAAATGGAAACACTTATAGATGAAGAGCTGGACTTATTAAAAGAAGAACAGCACCATATTTCTGGGGCTGTGCAAACCATGGCAGATGGTATGCCGGCTTTAGGAATTGTAGCCGCGGTGCTTGGGGTGATTAAAACAATGGGTTCAATCGATCAACCACCCGCAGTACTTGGTAAACTTATTGGTGGTGCCCTAGTTGGTACCTTTTTAGGGGTCTGGGTTTCCTATGGTTTCCTTGCACCAATAGCAGGGTCGATTAAGGAAGGGCAGCAATCCCACCACATGATTTTAGTAGCAATTAAAGCCGGTATTTTGGCTTATTTAAATGGTTATGCCCCAATTGTTGCGGTTGAATTTGTTCGCAAAAATATTGAATCCGAATACCGCCCTAGCTTTGCTGAACTCGAAGCTGCTACACAGGATTTATAATATGGCTGACCAACCAATTATAGTTAAAAAAATTAAAAAAGGTGGGGGACACGGCCACCATGGTGGTGCTTGGAAAATTGCTTATGCAGATTTTGTAACCGCAATGATGGCATTTTTTTTGCTTATGTGGCTTATTAACGTTTCTTCTGAAGAGACTAAAAAAGGAATTGCCGATTACTTTTCAACGGCTGTAATCACTTTTCGCCAACAAGATGGTGCTGCTGGCATGGTTGGTGGTATGCAACAGGCTAAGCCCAACAATAACACAACTGAAAAAAGTAACGATGATAATTTTGATCATGCCAGTTATAACGCTGATGATGCACCTGAAAATGAAGATTTTACGCAAAATATTCAGGAATATTCTAGCGTTCATAACGTTAGTAACGCTAGTGCCCAAGATCAAGATGGTAAACAGCAAAATTCTTCTATTTCAGAATCAAAAAAAGAAAGCCAACAAGATCAGCATAAAGGTTTGCCAACCTTTGAACAATTAAATGGGGCTTACCAAAATGAACTAAAAGCTAGTGACCAAAAGGATGCTACCCAACTAGATAAGGGTGAAAGCGCGGCACAAAAATATAATGAAATGGGAAGCGAATCGCAAAAGGATCAGGGGAAATCAGCTTTAGTTTTACAGCAACCAAAAGTTGCCAGCAAGCGTAGTATGCATTTTACGGAACAAGATATTAAAGAAATTCTTAAGCACATGACCGTTGAAGATTTTGAAAAGCTATTAAAGGCCCAAGCTAAAATAGATGCTGAAAGTAAAGCAGAACAAAAAAACCAAGAAAGTCCTGTAAGCCAAGTAGAAAAGGCCATGAAGGAAACGGAACAGGAAGATTTTGAAAAATCCATAGAACAGCTTCGTGAAGCACTAAATAGTATAGAGAAACTTAAAAATTATTCTGAAAATATTATTTTTGAAATTACTGACCAAGGGTTGCGCATTCAAATAATTGATAGCAAAAAACATAAAATGTTTAAAAGGGGAAGCCGAGAGCCAGAAGAGTTTACTGCACAAATTATCAAAACTTTAGGTGGGGTAATAAAGGGCCTTCCAAATAAAGTAAATATTACCGGTCATACAGATGCCGTGCCATTTAGTGGTGGTGGCAGTTACACAAACTGGGAATTGTCATCTGATAGGGCCCATGCAGCACGCAGAATTTTTGAAGAGTCAGGTATTAACAAAAAGCGTTTTCTTGATGTCACAGGACGTGCAGACCGTGAATTATTAAATCCTAGTGATCCTGAGGCTGATCAAAATCGCCGTATTGCCATTACCTTACTTTATAAGCACCTTAGCCCACAAAGTTAGAAAATATGACTTAAATTAAGGAATGTCTTGAAAAGAACACCATATAAAGGGCAATATAGCTACAGTATTTCTTAAGGCATAACCTGCGCTTTTGAACATTAATGAACTTATAGAAAAGTATCAGCTTAATTCTCCTTCAAAAGGACGTTCACAGCACAAAATTATGATAATTGCTGGCGAAGCCTCAGGGGATTTGCTTGGTGCACAACTTATAAAAGCCCTACGCCATAAAAACCCATTGATTAGTTTTTGTGGTGTGGGTGGCTATGCCATGCAAGAAAAAGGATTTACTTCTCTTTTTCCTATGCAGGAAATAAGCATAATGGGAATTGTAGAAATCTTGCCGAAACTTTGGCAAGTTTTTAAGCGCCTATCGCAAGTCAAACGCTTTATAAAGGTTAATCGACCAAAGGTATTGGTTACAATTGATTCACCGGGATTTAATAAAATAGTTGCAAAATACGCAAAAAAAATAGGAATTCCTGTCATTCACTATGTTGCCCCAAGTGTTTGGGCATGGAAACCAGGCAGAGCTAAAACCTTTGCCAAAATTTACGATTGTGTACTTTGCCTATTACCTTTTGAACCGCGCTACTTTCAAAAGTGCGGACTAAGGGCAGAATTTGTTGGCCATAGTGTTTTAGAAAATCATTTAGAAGAAAGTATTGATTTTCGCAAGAATAATAATATCCCCTTAGAAGCAACCTTAATATGTTTCTTGCCTGGAAGCCGTAGTAGTGAAATTCAACGCCATTTACCCATATTTATGGAAACTTTTGCAAAAATGCAATCATCGCAACGTCTTTATGCAATTCTTCCAACTCTGGATCACCTTAAACCAGAAATTATGCAAACCTTAAGCCGTTCTAAATTGCCTATTAAAGTTGTTACGGGCCACCGTAATAAATGGCAAGCATTCATGCATAGTTCTGTTGCTTTAGCGGCTAGTGGCACCGTAAGCCTTGAATTAGCCTATGCAGGCGTGCCCCATGTGGTTACCTATAAGGTTAACTACATAACTTTCATTTTATTAAGGTTGCTCCTCAAAATAAACTATGTGAGTTTGATAAATATTTTGCTTAATCATCAGGTAATACCAGAATTATTACAGAAAAAATGTAACCCAAACGATTTAAGCAAAATTATGGATGCTTTATTAGAAAATACCCAAGCACAAAAAAACATGCGCTATCATTTTTTTGAAGCAATGCAGTTGCTAAAACCTGGCACGATGATGCCTAGTCAACGGGCAGCAGAGGTTGTGTTAGAATATGTTAATGATCATCAGCATACCTCTAGCTACCGTGATCCCCATGATTACATAAGAATATAAGCATGATAGCGTATTTGCCTTAAAGTAATAAGGTAATCCAAATTATAAAACCAAGATAGTGGCAGGTTTTAAAAGTAGTAATACAATTTTTTGCATCATGTATATTAAGCTTTTCAATAAGATATTCTTGAAAAAACCAAGTTAAGACCGCTGCATAAGTTGAATAAAAGTGCTAGATTAAGGATGTAAGAAGAGT
>CAYGPH010000028.1:0-17842 GCA_964351815.1 uncultured Verrucomicrobiales bacterium
AATAGGTGATGAAGGAGCAAAAGCAATAGCGGCAAGTAAAAATTTTGGGAGGCTTTTTTCCTTACATTTATCTAACAACAATATAGGTAACGAAGGAGGAATGGCTATCGCTAAAAGCCTTTGTCTTAAAGGTATTAAATACATAAGCTTAAAAGCCAATAATATTACTGATGAAACCGTTATAGATGCAATTAAGCTTAGATTTCCACAAGTTAAGCTTTAAAAAAACTAGTTTAGCTTTGAATAGTCAAGGCTACTAAGAAACTGTTATATACAGTTTTTATAACGAAAACGCCTAAATTGATAGTTTAATAAGTATTTAGGTTTTAAGTATTACTTGCCGAACCATGGGCTTTTTCGATAGAATACATTTTCAGTTTTAAGGAAGATCGTATGAAACATTCTTGGAAAATGGTAGCTACAAGTGCTATTGGTAATGCTTTAGAATTTTATGATTTTGTAATTTGCGGGGTGTTCATTGGTAAAATATCAGAAGTGTTTTTCCCCCACACCACACCTACTGTAGCGCTTTTTGCAAGTATTTTTGCCTTTTCTGCAGCGTTTTTAACGCGTCCATTAGGTGCTTATGTTTTTGGTTTGATTGGTGATACTTTTGGTCGTAAGGTTGCCCTTAGTTATTCTGTAATGCTAATGGGCTTTCCCACATTAGTTATTTCCCTTTTACCTGGTTATGCCACCTTAGGAATTGCAGCGCCTATAATTTTGGTGATCTGCCGGATGGTGCAGGGACTTTCCACTGGCGGTGAGTATAACGGGGCTGCAATTTTTGCCATTGAACATGGCGAGGGCAAACAAATGGGGTTAATCAGCGGTATTATTGCTGGTTCGTGCATGGTTGGAGCAATGTTTGCAAGCTTTGCCGGTTCTTATGTTTTGGATGCTTCTATGCCAGAATGGGCTTGGCGAATTCCTTTTTTTCTTGGTGCGCTTGTAAGCTTTATGGCTTTTGTATTACGTAAGAACGCTAAGGAAACGGATGCATTTTTACAAATAAAGAAAAAGAAAAAAGAACAAAAACAACCAATTCGGGAAATTTATACGAATCATCGTCCAGCCTTTTTAATGAATATGGGGGTTGGCTTATTTAAAGGATCGCTTACCTACTGTGTTTTTGGTTTTTTAAATGTTTATCTAACCAAATTTTTAGGTTACGAAATGAAAATGGCTGTATTTTTAAACATGTTTGGCCTACTTGGATATAGTTCTGGTTGTGTGTTTTTTGGCTGGCTAAGCGATAAAATTACCATGCACCGTTCAATATTAATTTCGTGCATTATTTGCTGCACTGTAACTTTTATAAGCTTTTACTTGCTGCAAACGAAAAATATTTCCCTGGCCATATTAGGAGAATATTTAGTAGGGCTTTTTGTTGGAAGTTTTGTTGGCCTAAGCCATGCTTATATGCAAGTGCTGTTCCCTGCTGAAAGTCGATATACAGGCATAGCTTTAAGTTTTTCCGTTGGCATTGCCATTTCTGGCGGAATTATGCCTTCACTTTATACTTTTGCGACCCAGTATTTTGAAAACCTTTACATAGCGCCTATGTTAATTTCACTTTTTGCGCTTACATTTACCATAATATCTATAATTTATAGGCGTAAGGCCACACTTTATAGTCCTGCACCACATGGCTACAGTGAAAACATGGAAAATAAAAAGATTGCAGCTTAAATTCAAACTTTTTGTTAGCATGATAAAATAATTTAACAAAAGATATTGTATATGTTTCAGTCGCACGATCCCAACACAATTTATGGTACAACAATTGTATCGGTACGCCGTGATAAACAGGTTGTTTTAGCCGGAGATGGACAGGTAACCTTGGGGAGCCAGGTTATGAAGGGAAAAGCTAAAAAAATACGCCGAATCGGTGGTGGCCAAGTGATTGCTGGTTTTGCAGGAGCCACAGCGGATGCTTTTGCATTATTAGAACGGTTGGAGGTAAAGCTAGATCAACATCCATCCCAACTTTCCAGGGCATGCGTAGAAATGGCAAAGGATTGGCGAACGGATCGTTATCTAAGGCGTTTAGAAGCAATGATGATTGTTTCTGATGCATCAAAAACTTTCATTATGACAGGAAATGGTGACGTTATTGAACCTGATGAGCCAGTTATTGCTATTGGTTCAGGTGGAGGCTATGCTTATGCGGCTGCTAAAGGCATGATTGGCGTACCCAGAATAGAAATAGATGCAGAAACCATTGCGCGCAAGGCACTTGAGATTGCTGCTGATATTTGCGTATATACCAACAACAACATTGTGATGGAAACAATTAAATTATGACAGATCTTACCCCCAAGCAAATTGTTAAGGAACTTGACCGCCATATTATTGGTCAGGGTAACGCCAAAAAAGCTGTAGCAGTTGCCTTGCGCAATCGGTGGCGTCGTATGCAGCTTGCTGATGATTTGATTGAAGAGGTTCTGCCTAAAAATATTCTGATGATTGGTCCAACTGGTGTCGGAAAAACAGAAATTGCTAGGCGCCTTGCAAAGCTTGCAAAAGCTCCTTTTACAAAAGTTGAAGCAACAAAATTTACAGAAATTGGCTATGTAGGCCGTGATGTTGAACAAATTATACGTGATTTGGTGGATGTAAGTATTCATCAACAACGGGAAATCATGCGTGAAAGCGTTAAGGAACAGGCAGTTGTGGCTGCAGAAGAAAAGGTACTGGATGTTCTTGTTGGTGAATCAGCAAGTCCGGATACCAGGCAAAAATTTCGCAGGATGCTGCATGCTAATGAATTGCAAGATAAAATGATTGATATTGAGGTGAAGGAAAATTCTTCATCTAATATGAACACTTTTGATATTCCGGGCATGCCAGGTGCACAGATGGGAATGATTAATATTGGCGAAATGCTGGGTAAATCTTTTGCCCCAAAAAATAAAAAAATCCATGTGAATGTAGCAGAAGCTTTGGAGATTCTTCGTCAAGAAGAAGCAGACAATTTAATAGATGATGATAAAATTATTAAAAATGCCATTAGCGCTGTGGAACAAAATGGCATTGTTTTCTTAGATGAAATTGATAAAATTTGCACGCGTTCGGAAAACCGTGGTGAAGTTAGCCGTGAAGGCGTTCAACGCGATCTTTTGCCATTAATAGAAGGAACAACCGTTTCCACAAAGCATGGTCCTGTTCGAACAGAACATGTGCTTTTTATTACAAGTGGCGCGTTTCACGTTGCTAAACCTTCAGATTTACTGCCTGAACTGCAAGGACGCTTGCCGATACGCGTAGAGTTGCAACCACTAACAAAGGAAGATTTTGTAAAAATTCTAAAGGAACCTGAAGCGAACCTTATTCGACAATCAACCGAGCTTTTAAAAACCGAACGTGTTACCATTAGTTTTGAAGATCCTGCCATTGAAAAAATTGCAGAGCTTGCAGAAAACATTAATAAAAATGTAGAAAATATAGGGGCTCGGCGCCTGCATACATTAATCGAGAAGCTTTTAGAAGATATAAGCTTTAATGCCCCGGACTTAAAGAAAAAAAATATTATTATTGATGAAAAGCTGGTGATAAGCACCCTTAGTGAGTTGGTAAAAGATGAAGATCTATCAAGGTTTATTTTATAATTTTTATGCGTTCTTTTATTACAAAAAATTATGCTATAAAACTTAGATTATCTATTTAAAAATATGTTTCATGTATACTTTATCTAAAAGTTTCTTGGTTTTAGGTTGTTTACTGATTAATTTACAGCTTTTTTCAGAATCAAATGTTTTCACCTTTGATTTAGATGATGATCAACCTCCTGAGGAATATTTTTGTAATTTTATTTGTACCCATGTAGGTTTTGTTGCCCGCGATGCCAGTGATTGTTTTATCTATCTTAAAGGACCAGTAACCTTGGGGAGCATGCACGCTGATGATGAACGTTTGGAAATTATTAGACCAAGTATTCATTTTTGTGGTTGTACCATTAATATGTACCAAACTGATGCTGAATTTGAAAAGTTTGCCCACGCAATTTTTTTACTGGCGGATTTTAGTGAATGAAAAACCGACAAAACTTTTTTCACATTAGCTGGGTTCTATCAGCATTTTATTGAATCCATAGGTAGATTTCATTAACAAACACAAAAAAAGATAGGCCGATGCAATTTTTAAACGGGTCTCAACACTTAATAAAAATGCTTGAGTCATGTGGTCGAAAAGGTTGCGCTCCTTATAAAGATCTTTATCGAAGTCAAAATTTCCGGGACTTTTTCTCATGGAATGTGGAAGAATAAATGTTTCAAACCTGTATCTGTTTGCCGTACCCAAAATATAATCTTCATCGTACCCTTATCTACAACGATATCAGACTACTTATGCAGCGGCTTTAAGGTGCCGCATTCACTTTTTATTAAACAATTTCCTATAGGTTAATACTACAAAGCTAAACAGTATGCTTTAACAAAGGTGATAATGATGCCGCATATCAATAAAATTGCTATTAATTCCCTATTCTTAGGATTTTCGCTTTTTGTACAAACACTTCCTTCGTTAACTGCAGAAAGTCCTGATGTTTCTTGTCCTGATCAAGCAAGTCTTAAATATTGGAATAAAAGTGATGCCGGAGTTAGCAAGTTATGCGAGCTTTCCTGCACAACTGAAGAAGGAATCCTACAAGCTAAATGTAAAAATAGTAACGGTGATTTAGTAACTAACAAAATTGGTTATTATTATGAAAATTCTTATTTAAATGGTAAAGAACCTGGTAGTTATAATCTGCAATATTATGTTGTAAATAATGATGGATCTGTAAAGATAGATGCACCAGAGGGATGGGTAATTGTAGATGCTACGAAGCCTGCTGCTAACATACTAAATCAATCATGGGCAGCGAGTACTGCTAGTAAATCGTGCTGGAATGGGTCTAGAGATGATAATTATTTTTATGCTGTATGCAGAGGCACAACGGTCAATGGGGTTCAGGGGCCTGATGTTTATAACTTCATTCCTCTTGACACCACTAAAACCTTAAAAGATCTGAAAAGTAATGGTGGAGTGCTACAATATAAAGCGGCTAGCAACTAGAAACAATATGGGTTCATATGAAGGTAAAGCTTAATCAACAAAGATCTTGAAGATTAAATGGTGAAAGCTAGGGAGGCCAAAGAACGGCGTATAATATTCCTAATTAACGCCATTGCAAGAGCTAGGGTCTAGTCCTTACACTTACCTTACTTTTAAAACCTTACGGCGATAATCTAGGGAATAGGTCATGGTTATAACATCGTTAATATTTCCTAAAATTATACTCATATTATTTGTTAATAGCTATATAATGTTTAAGGAAGATTTTGTTTAGAATCAACTAATTTGGTAGTACATAGAGTTCAACACGCCCTAAAAACTATCATATATGCCCGTCGCCCCCGTGAGAGAGATAAAAAACGCTATTCTGCAGGAGGCTAAGCAACAGCCTTTGCAAACCGAAGCGAAACCAGTACCGATATCAAGACCACGACAGCTGTCGGTACTCAAACGCCTGAAGGCACACCTGGAGTGGGGCCAAAGCCCCAACCCAGATGCCTTTCGTATTTTAACCGACATCAGTAAAAGGTGGACTGGGGATGAGCCCCGCCTACCAACGCGATGTCATCTTTTATGGGAGATTAACCTATGTTACCTAAATTTACTAAACCAGCCCTAGTAGTACTGGCATTTGTTGCCTGGACGGGAACCGGATATACCAAGAGTGCCGATGACTGCAAGGCTTTTTTTAAGTGTACGGCAAATGCTGAGTCTGTTGGGTACTGTCAATATTACCATTGTGACGGAAGGCCTTGTTGTTTATCCGCTGAATGTCAGGCGTATTTTGGGTGTATGGGTAATGGTGAGGATGTTGAGTATTGTCGTGATAAGCATTGTGGCGGCCGGGTTTGTTGTGGTGATGATTAGTAAGTATTAATAATGATTATGTTCACCTGGGTTCTAAGTTATCACTCCGCATGGATTAAAGGGTTACAGATAGTTTGTTAGATTAAAATAATTTCGAAATTATGAGCGATTTCACCTAGTGTAAATTTGATTGGATTAACGCTGAATTTGATTGAGTAAGTAATTAGGGCGTGTTGACACTAATCACCTCAATGATAAGAGCAAAGTTGATGAATGCTTTGAACATGATATCGAGTTTTTCAAAGCGTGAGAAGATGCGTCGGAAGCCTTTGAGCCTGCGGAACAGGCGCTCGATTTCATTACGGCGTTTATAAATCTTTTTGTTGTATTGCCACGGGTTCAGGCGATTAGATTTGGGTGGCACAACTGGCTCGAATCCAAGATCAAGAGCCAGTTAGCGTGTCTCATCTCCCTCGTAAGCACGGTCCATAACCAAAGGAATATTCCGCGGTGCTTCCCGCCAATCGGACAACAACTTACGCCCCTCCACAGCATCATGTGCATTGCCCGGTGACAGGCTGAATGTCAGTGCGCATCGATCATTCGCAGATACCATATGAATTTTTGTTGTCCAGCCTCCACGCGACTTGCCGATGGATTGCGGACCTTTTTTTTAAAGACCCCTGTGCCATCTGGATGAACCTTGATACTGGTACTATCCAAGCCGATACAATCAACAGATACGCGGATGATGTTATGGGCTTGTAAGGCTTCGAATAAACGATCCAGAACACCCTTTTCTGCCCATCGGCGGATGCGAACGTAAATTGTATTCCAGTTACCAAACTCCGGCGGCAATGATCGCCATTTACAGCCGTTCTCCGCAATAAATAAAACGGCATTGATTAAGGTCAGGTTCGATATCGATACATTGCCGCGTTGCACGGGAAGGTAAGGATGTAGCAGATCATACTGCTGTTGAGTGATGCTTTTCATATCAAAAGAATAGCATCAATCTTAAATCCTGAATAGTGTCAACACGCCCTAGTATAGCTATTAACTAATAATTTGAGTATAATTTTATAAGTTATCTAATTTTATATTTATATGACAGGATTACATATATCACGCCGGGCTGATAATGATGGTGCTGAACTATTTGCAGTTTAAAGGCACACTTATAGCATCAGTTTTTATCTTAAGTTTTTCTAAAATTTCTTCGCTTCTGTCCGAAAAACAACTAATATTTTCTTGGCTATCATCTAGCAGTATGATTTCATTAATGTCTAAAGCGTTCTTTTCTGCAAAATAAAGTGCCGATATAAATTTTTCCCGAAAGTTTTTTGATAAAAATTCATCTGGTAATTTTATGCCTTCGGACGTTGTCATTTTAGCACAAACAAATAATCTATTGCTAAACCCTTGGTAACCATGATTGTTTAATTTTTTTGATGAAAATTCTATTGGTTTAAAATCACTAGGTGTTTTTGCATTAACTATCCTTGATGACAAAGATTTTGGTAAACTTGCATCTTGGACAATGGATAGGCTATTTAAAGTAACGGCCAGATCAGGGTAAGCGCTTGAAACCATTACATTAACATTAAGATCATCTAAAGTATTGAATAAAAGAATGTTTTCTTTAATAGCCTGTTCAACCCCTAAGAAACCAGTTGGATCATAATTATTGGTTAGTACTCCGTGTAAGTCAAAGATAACTAATTTATTTTTTCTTTCTTCTAATGTTAGCTGGGAAAAACGCTCTGTTAAGGTTTTAACGTTTTCCCTGTAAACAGCTAAAATTTCTTCCATCGGAACAGGTTTTGGAATGGCTAATCCCAAAGAGCTAGGTGTTTTTTTAGAACGCTTTCTAACGACCGCGGTTCTTATGTTTTTAGCTGTTATAGTGTTAACAGGCAAAAATGTACTTTCTAACGGATTTTTTGAACTCTCTAAAAGGTTCATGCTACTTTCCGAAGGTATGTATTCTGAAGCGGTAAGGGTTGTTATAAATAATAGAGAAATTGTCAAAGCGAGTGTAAGGTATTTTACGAACATATTCGATAATTCATTAAACATATTACCCTTTTAGATAAATACTTTGCATTAATAAAACATTAATTTTCATATACTTTTATTAGAGCATATAAGTAATGTCTGTTACATCTTAAAAATGGCTAGCTAAATACTAAAAGCATTCGCTTGTGCCGATACAATAATTCATTTGGTTATGTCCGACCATTGCAAATACTTTATTGTATCTTTGTAAAGTTTTACAATTATGATGTCTTCTTGAGGTTTTCAGTAATTTCAAAAACAAACTCATTACAGCCAAGTTTTCCCCTACATGTTGTAAGGTTTTTGAGCTGCCAGCCCCTGTTGTGAAAAAAATTAAAGACCAGCTCAGGGGTTGCTACCTCAAATGGGTAACCCCCAACCCAGTCAATCAAATCATACCAAGGGCTCATGCCGCGGTTTTTACCGTAAGTATTCCATGTATGCATTGGGTTACCATGGAAAATTATGTCTTTTATCATAGGTGGTAACCATACCCTGATGAAACATAGAAAAATAAGTAAATTACGGGTTATAGGTCCTCCACCGTTGTAAAGCTTTTTAATCTTTGTCCAAATTTTAGATGGTAAACCTTGATCGTTATAAATGGATATAAACAAAAGGCCTGAACCTTTGGTGGGAATTAAAACATTTTCAAAAGCTTGCAACATATCTCCGGTATGATGAAGCACACCCCAGGAGTAAACAATATCAAATTTTTCAAAACTTTCTAAATATTTCTTATCGAGAACGGAACCTTGTTCAATTTGCCAATCAACTGCGGATTCGGCAAAACGTTTTTTTACTGCTTTTGTACACTCTACAGAGTTTTGATCATAGTCAAAAGAATGAACTTTAGCCCCTAACTGGTAAGCTGCTAAGCTAAATAGGCCACTGCCACAACCAATATCCAGAAACGTTTTTCCTTCTAAACTCTCTAAACTAAGTTTTGTTTTAAGACTAAGCTTTGCCTCATCAACAATTGCTTGATTAATATTTTTACTGTAATTTTGCCAGTTTTTTCCGAAACCAAAGCGCATGTTATTCCTCATCATCCTGTTCATTATTTTCACTGAAGCGATTGTTTTGCTCGGCAGCATTAAAAAGATTTACCACAGAATGCGGCATCATGGTTGATATGGCGTGTTTGTATATAAGTTGCACATTTCCATCCCGTTTTAATAGTATAGAATTTGCATCAAACCATGTGATATGGCCCTGAAGTTTTACACCGTTAACCAAGAATATGGTTAGGGCAATCTTATTTTTGCGAATATGATTTAAAAAAGCATCTTGAACATTTACTTTATCGTAAGACATGTTTTAATTAATTATTATCGTAATCCATACAATCTAGCTATCTTAATTAGGCAAGGCAAGTGCAAGGGGAATAATACAATTAACTTTTTCTTGCGTTTAAATAATATTTAGCCTATAAAATGTTAAATTGCGCTCGTAGCTCAACTGGATAGAGCATCTGACTACGGATCAGAAGGTTAGGAGTTCGAATCTTCTCGAGCGCGCCAATTTCTTCATATTTTTTAAAATTTGATACCTGTACAAAACACAACATAATTTGTTATAAGTAACTAATTTGTTTGATTTTTGATTAAAAATGTTTGCACTACCTTCTCTACCTTTTGAAAAACATGAACTAGAACCGCATATGTCAGCTAAGACATTTGATTATCACTATGGGAAACATCACCAGGCGTATGTAAATAATTTAAATTCACTTATAGAGAAAGAAAGTAAATTCCAAGGATTATCCCTTGAGAAAGTAATCACTGAATCTTATCACAACCATGAAGGTATTTTTAATAATGCAGCACAGGTTTGGAACCATGCATTTTTTTGGCATTGCCTAAGTCCAAATGGTGGTGGAAAACCTAACGGCCAAATAGCAACATTATTAAACGAAACATTTGGTGATTATGAAAATTTTGCGGAGGCCTTTAAAAAAGCAGCAACAACACAATTTGGCAGTGGTTGGGCATGGCTTGTATTCGATAAAAGCTCAGGAAAAGTAAAAATTATAAAAACTGCTAATGCTGAAACACCAATAACAGATAAGAATTTATTACCTATGATAACTTGTGATGTTTGGGAACATGCGTATTATTTAGATTACCAAAATAGTCGTCCTGGCTACGTAGATGCTTATTTAAACAACTTGGTTAATTGGGATTTTGCTGAAAAAAATTTAGAAAAAGTGGCTTTATTTGAAGATTTATAATTTTTTGCTTCGCAAATAAGAAAATTTTGCTTAATATTTAATAAATTAATAATTTATTTTTTAATATGATCCTACAAAAATTATTCCTAACGCTTATGCTTGTTTTTTTAAGCCTAAGTGCCGCTGATAAAATAAACCAAGAAAATACTAAAGAAGACGAAAACAAAGTAGAAATCGAAGCCATAGCCCCTAAACTACAGATAAATGGCTATACGAATATTGCTATGGGCCAGATTAAGCAAACTAACAATTATGGTGGAAAAGGTGGGGGACCATACCTTACGCATAACACATCTACCATCTATTTTACAGCTGAGGGTGTTTCATCTGAAGGCTTTCGCTACAAGGCACGTATTGCAATGGATCCTCTGCCGCAAGGAAAAAGTGGATCCTATTTTTCACAAAATTATATTGAACTTGGTAGCACCTACGGTCTTTTACAAATGGGTAACGTTGACAGTGTAGAATCTGCAATGCATGAATCAGGCCTAAATTTAATGAACGGTGCGGGTTCAATTGATGGAGTTTTAACTAGCATGGCAAATACCGCTACAGGGGTGATCGGTGGAGTAAAGATTTATGGTTCTCCAAAAAAGGCAACAAAAATAAACCTTTACACACCAGTGCTCAGTGGATTTCAGTTAGGTATTTCATATACACCTAACACAAATCACTTAGGTGGAATGTCGCAAAACAATAGTCATGGGTCAAAAAATGCCGTTGGCAACCAATCTGGTATATATCCTAACAAAGAGGGTGCTCCATTCGGTATAAATAACATCGTTCTAAGCATTAAATACAACCACGAGTTTAACGACGATTTAAGTGGTAATGTCGTTGTTTCAACTATTAGGGAAGGTTCTCGTCGCGGAAATAATAATTTCCCATCAAACAGCGTATATGACAGTAATTCCCCATTTTTTGATAGGCCAGAAGTACAGAACGTAAAGTCTTATGAACTTTCAGGTGCATTAGGTTACAAGGATTTTAGGTTTGCTGCAGGGTATATCGATAACGGTAAGTCTCGTCTACCTAAGGGAACTAGCTTTAACCCTGGTGATGCTGGTAAAGCATGGAACATGGGTGTTTTATATGGTACAGGGCCATATGCCTTATCTTTAGGGTACTTCAATACAAGAAGAAAATTACCAGACATTCCAAATTTACCTAATGGTGCAACAGTTAAATCAGCTGCAACGACAGATACTTTGACAGCCACCTTTGATTACGTAGTTCTAAAAGGCTTAAAACTTTATGCAGAAGTTGATCTTTTTAAAAGTAAAACAGACTCAGCATTCAGTGATTTTATGGAAACAACAAATTCCTTTTCTTCTAGTAATGAAAAAGGTATTAAGAAATGCAGTGGTTCTGCCTTAATTATAGGAACTAAGCTGTCATTTTAAAGGTTTACATAGATTTTATCGCACGTATTGCAAACATAAATATTATTTACATCTCGAGCGAAGGGTTTTAACCTTCGTTTGAGATGTTTTTTATTTGGTAATAGTGAACTGCAAAAGTTCTTTGTCTAAATTGAATTCAATTTTTGCATTCATGTTTTGCGCTGTATCAAACGCGCTCGCAATAATAGCTTGTCTGGAATTCATTGATTCTAAGTTATAATCTTCCAGAAAATGTTGAACTTCACGGTTTAAATATATTTTTCCTTTTCCATGTACTTGATTTCTTAAAATACTAATTTCTCCCCCTCTGGGTAAGCTGTCACAAGCTATGAGGGCGAGATACAATAAGGTTTCTGTATATTCTGTTGTCTGGTTTTCCAAGCTATGTTCAACATTTAGTAAAATATTTTCTGTTTTAACATAATCACGTAATAAGGGCCAAAGTTCATGGTAATACTGTGGATTACCTGCTTTAAGGGTGCGCCATAATTTAATTTTAAAAGAAAGTTTTTGCATGCTTGATGCTAAAAGATCATATAGTTCCGGAGATAAAGTCTGAACCTCTTCTATACCTAAGTTCATGGCGTTTAATGGTGAAGCAAGATCATGTAAGCATTTTGCCCAAATCGCCTTTTCAATTTCCTGAGATAAGTTTTTTTGCATAAGCTAAACAGTTTTCTTTTGATAAATTCAAATTGTTCTCTAGCCAGTGCATCCTTGTCAAGGATAAGATTTCATTAATTTTTGGACTAGGTGAAACTCCTAAGGAAATAATATCCCTGCCTTTCAAGGGAAAATGTGGGTTTGGTACATGCCAATAAGGTTTGGATAATGTGATTTCCGGTGGTATTGAAAATAGCGCATATTGTATATATACTGCATTTCGCGCAGAGTTTTCTCCGGCATTCAGGTAAATTTCGGCAATATTTGTTTTTTCTGATATACCATGAAATATTTCACATTTTGCAGTTTCTTCCTTGGTTAAATTTAACCGTTGCTTTAAGTAATCAACTGGTATTGAGCGGCATAATATGCTTAGAACTGCCACAGGGTTATCTAAACCCTTTGGCACTTTTAAATGATGAAATGGCTGCAAAAAAATACTTTTATCAAGCAGCGTTAAATGCATAAAATTGATGCTTAACTGACGATATTCGTATGAAAATATTTTTTTTAGTTCTTGCCAAATCACTGTTCCGGATAGGTATGCAAGCTTATTCCCATTGTGTTTAACAATATCTATAATATTAGAATCAGGCTTGGCGTTGATTAAGGCTAATAAGCGAGTGAAACGAAGGATACGCAGATAATCTTCATTTATGCGCTGGTCTGGATCACCAATAAAATTAATCTGTTTGTTTTGCAAATCATTTATGCCAGAAAAAAAATCATCTAGTTGATTGCCATTGTAATACAGTGCATTCATTGTAAAATCACGGCGCAACGCATCGGTTTTAAGGTCTAGGGTTGGCTGAACACTTGCGTGTCTTCCATCACATAGCGTATCTTTTCTTAAAAAGGTTGCATCAAAATGTACACCTTTGTAAGAAAAATGGATACCACCGTATTTTCTGGCTTTGTGGTCCCAAAAATTGGTCACACCTAATGTTATAAGTGTATTTTTAAAATCATCAATGTTTCCTGCATAGGCTAAGTCAATATCCGTTGATGTTTTTTTTAATAGTGCATCGCGTACACAGCCACCTACCAACCATGTTTTCATTTGATTGTTAAGTTTTTCACATAGTTCAAGGGCAATGGGATGAATGTTTATATCTATATTTTTAATAAAATTATTTAAAAATTGTTTATCTTTGTTAAGATATAAAAAAAACGAAATAAATACACAATGTTTTTTCTAAAAAAAAATAGTTCAATATTCCTTTTAACTATGCTTGTAGCTGGTTGCAGTTTTAAAGAAACACCAAAGCCGATTGATGAATATGATATTGCAGAGCCTGACCCCTTTGAAATTTATAATAAGTACATGTATGGCTTTAACCGCATTTTTGATGAGCTGGTTTTAAATCCTTTATCTATCACTTATTCCGAAGGTGTTCCAGAGCCTATAAAATACAACATAACAAGCTTTATTAGCAACCTTAAGGGACCAATTGATATACTAAATTATGGCTTACAGGGAAACAGTGAATACATGGGGCGTTCCTTTGGAAGATTTTTATTTAACACAACCTTGGGTGTTTTTGGTTTGTTTGATTTTGCTGCTTTAATAGGTATTGAAGGCCGACCTACTGGATTTAACGAAACTTTAGCTAGCTGGGGGGCTACACCTGGTGCTTATGTCATGTTGCCTATTTTTGGGCCATATACGGTAAGAGGATCCCTAGGTTTAGTAACCGATTGGTTCACGAACCCGATTTACTACTTGGCGAAAAATAGTGGTAGTTACCATAATAGGTACGATCAGTTTGGCAATATTTACACAGCTATTAATGTTGTTGGGGGTATTCATACACGAAGTGCTTACGGCGAATGGCTTGATGATATTTATGAAAATGATGATCAATCTTATGAAACTTTACGTAATATTATATTTCAAAGACAACATGAGATTGATCAACAGTCTCGTAACGGCTATGAATAATTAGTATTAAATTTTTTTAAAATATATGCTCAAAAAAATTGGTGTCATGACAAGCGGGGGAGATTGCCCCGGGTTAAATGCGACAATTCGTGCTGTTACATTACATGCCATAAACCAATATGGTGCAGAAGTGGTGGGAATTCGTAACGGTATTATGGGGTTTCTTAATAAAAATTACACACCACTTTCAGCCGAAATTTGTAATGCAAATATGTTAAGGACAGCAGGTACAATTTTAGGTAGCACTACAAAGGAAAGCCCCTTTCGAATGGCATCTAAAGATGGCGCATACCTTGATCGTTCCGATGAAGTTATAAAAGAGTTTAAGGATTTAAAACTTGATGCGATTATTGCCATAGGCGGCGATGGCAGTATGAAAATAAATCAACAGTTTGTTGAAAAAGGTGGCATTAATATAGTCGCAATTCCAAAAACCATTGATAATGATTTAGCATTGAATGATTATTCTATCGGATTTAGTTCAGCTGTTGAGGTGGCAACAGAAGCGATTGACCGCTTACAGCCCACGGCAGCAAGCCACGATAGGGTTTTGGTACTAGAAGTTATGGGGCGAGATGCAGGGCACATTGCAATGTATTCAGGAATAGCCGGAGGCGCTGATATTATTTTGGTGCCAGAATTTCCCTATAGTATGGAAAGTATTTGTAGCCATATTAATAAAATTAAAAAGGGTGGTAAAAATTATGCAATCATCGTTGTTTCTGAGGCCGTAAAAAGCCCCTTAGGTAGTGAAGTTGTAAGATCACAAAAAATTGACAATAGAAAGCGCTATGGTGGTATTTCTTTTCATCTAGCTACAGCTTTAGAGGCGCTTATAGATGTTGATACGCGTTCTACAGTTTTAGGACATGTACAAAGGGGTGCGCAGCCAACCCCTGAAGATAGAATATTAGCTGCTAATTTAGGCGCTGAAGCTGTTAATTGTGCTAATGATAGGGACTTTGGTAAAATAATTGTTTGGCAAAATTGTAAGCTAAAGCGCTTACCAATTATTGATACCATTAACAATTACAACAAACTTTCTAAGGATGATACGATTGTAAAAACTGCTAAGGCTTTAGGGATATACATAGGAGATATATAGTTTCCATGAAAGTACATTTTTTAGCATCAAGTAATCAGTTTTCTCAAAGATTAAAAAAATCTTTCGTTGAACAATTTGGTGATACGAAATTATCTGATGCTAAGCTAATAGCTGTGCTTGGGGGTGATGGTTTTATGCTTCATTGCTTACACTCCTATGGTAAATACAAGCTACCTTTTCTTGGAATTAACACCGGAACAGTTGGTTTTTTATTGAACAATAATGTTACGGTAGAAAAATTTATTGAAACGGTTGAAAATCATGTGGTGGCAAAGCTTATTTGTTTAAGTGCCAATGTTGAACATACAACGGGTAAACACAGTGTTGTTCATGCCTTTAATGAAATTACATTAACGCGCTCTTCTTCACAAATGTCTAAGTTAAGTTTGCTTGTCGACCATAAGGTTAGGATATCTCAACTTTGTGGGGATGGCTTAATCGTTGCAACACCTGGGGGAAGCTCAGCTTATAATGCATCAGCTGGTGGGCCAATTCTGCCCCTAGATTCAAATTTGATTTCACTAACGCCTATATGCCCTTTTCGCCCCAGACACTGGCGTGGTGCCTTATTGAAACAAGAACAAAAATTACAAATTAATGTTATATCGCCGGATAAAAGACCAGTTCGTATTACCGCAGATCAAAAGCAGCTTGATGCAGTTAGTAGTGTTGAAATTACGATAAATCCAGATAATTACGTTGAATTACTATTTTGCAACAAGCAAACCCTTGATGAACGTATGCTTAGCGAACAGTTTAAAATAGTTGTTTAAGAATAAATTGACTGATAGGATTTTTCAACGTCTGCCCTATCTTTTATTGCATCACGTAAAGGTTGTAAAAATTTAGATACATAAGATTCACTAATGTAGGCATAGGGTAGGCTATTTTTAGAAGCTTGCGCTAAATCACAAGGGGGAAGGTCATTTACTAAATAGCTTTCTAAATCATCATAAACATCTTCTGCTAACCTTGTAATCATATCTTCTAATCCACGCACACCTTTGTTTTTGCTGAAAGAAAATTTTGCTATTTGATTTAAACCACCCAAAGCAACAACAAAATTGCAGTTGAAAAGTTTCATCATGGCATTTTTTTCCATGGAATACGGGCTAGAATGGGAATCTCGTAATATTTGTAAATATGAATCTTCCGTATGATCCTTCAATTCAATAATTCTTCTTAATCTGTTAACAAATTCAGGCATCATCATTAGATGCTCGGTTAGGCTTTGCTCATTGATTTTCGTGCCTTTTGGTATTTCGTAACAGGCATCAGTGCCTATGTAAGTAAAACCTTGGGTAGAAAATGTTTTTTCTAGGGTAGTGCCATCCTCAGATGATAAATTTACATCAATACCATCCATATGAGTTAATAAATCTTGTATTAATCTTGGTCCGTAAACATTAGTTAAGTTAGAGTTTTTTGCGGCACACTTTCCAAGTTCATCAAGGACAATAATGGCAAAACAAATATGTTTTTCGTTTTCATCGTCTTCATCAATTTGTTCCCTGATTTGGTCAAATCCATATAAGGCTGATAAACGAATACCTTTAATTCCCTCAGGGACAATTGAAGTTGCACTAGCTTTTACATAAGGTATTTTCAAATAATCACATAAATGCTGCACAGAAGATGTTTTGCCTGATCCTGAGGGTCCTCCAATAAAGGTGTGGGGCATAGAAAACTTTGCGGTTGGGTCTTTCTTATAAAGTTCCATTTGTTTCTTGATTTGAAATCCAACCCTTGCAAGTTCATACATGGCATCATCTTGCCCTTTGGTACGTTCAGTAAGATAGGTGGCTATATCTTTAATTTTAGGCAAATCAACCCTAATGTAAGGTTTTTTCTCCTCAGGAAGTTTGATAACACTATGAGCACTAGGTTGTGTGTTGGTATCAATCTCGTTAACAGATGTTGATGCAACTATTTGACACGTGAGAAGCACGAGTGCTTTTAAAATTTTCATGAAATTACGTACGTTTTTAACAGGTATCTTAAACAAAAAATCCTAATATTTTTTTAATGAATGCGAGCTCCTTTAATTTCCCCCCCCAAAAAACTATAGAGTATAAAAGCAGTTGGATATAGAGACATCAGCACAACGTAGACGCTTATATTCATTCGTTCAAATTTTTATCTTTTAGTAAATATTCATAATTACGTTGAAACTCATCAACTTTAACACACACCAATACAAATCCTCTCACCTCCCCATCATCTTCATTGTCAGTGAAAACCCCAATATCACCTACCTCCCCACAATCAGGCACCCTAACCTCACCAACATCACCAGATATATTATCACAACTAACAACGGCTTTTGGAAGGCAAGCTTTAGGATCCGTACAAAGTACATCACCCTGCCCATAACACCTTTTTTGCCAATTTCCTCCCGGCTTACCGGCCCACAAACCAAACCCCGAGCCCACACAAACAACAAAGGTTAGCGCTATTAGCGCGCGTTTTGTAAGTAGTTTAAACATAGGTTAATCTCCCATAAAAGATGACATCGGCTTAGGTAGTGTCGACATTTATTTTAACCATAAGTATATCCCTGCTAATAGGGTGAA
>CAYGPH010000029.1:0-17554 GCA_964351815.1 uncultured Verrucomicrobiales bacterium
TAAAAGCTCTAACTAAATTATATATATTTTTCTGCTGAACAGAAAGTAATGTGTGGTTTACAGCAGCACATTGCAACAAAGATAGAAAGTTTTTAAAATGAATTTGACCGTTTGTTTTGCGTATTCCCCTAACTAATTCATCAATAGGATACCTTGATTCGTCTAGCAGCTGAGCAACTAAATCAATAATTTGTCGGCGACATTCAAAAGTATAATAAAAAGTGTAGTTTTCATGATCACTGGGCTTTGGTCTTATGTTTACAATTTCTCGCAGTAAAAGAAGATTTTCTTTACGTTTAACACGACCAAAATCATTAATGATTTCAAGAACTTGTTCGTTTGAATCTGTATTGCTAATAATCTTTTTAAAGATATCTGCGGTTACATAAATTTGCCCAATACTAAAAATATTTGGATTATCTTTAGAATCGCCAACCATACGAAGTATTTCTATGCGGCTTTCTATAGCTTGTAAACGGGTCATGAATGTACGGGCTAAAAATATAGTTTCAGGGGTTAATAGTTGACTATACGCTAAGGTAGAAATTAAAGCGTTATATTCGGCTTGAAAATTACAAGCGTTTGGTGTTTTAGGGTAGACAGTCCCAACTGAAAACCGTTCTTGAAGTTCTTTTAAGGGATTTGTTGATACATAGTGGTCTTTTACCATAGGAAGCTGAGACGATGAAGCAGGTGCAGCGTCTTCATGAAACTGTTCACCTGTGGCACATTGAATTGAAGCCAGGCTTAGTAGTATTAATAATGTTTTTTTAAGCATATGTTTTACTCATGTAATATTTTGTGTGACTTTAAATCACTTGAGATCATGGTGTCAACAAACTGACACTACTCAATATTATTATTGACCTTTTGTTACCACAGATTTTATATGCTCCGTTGCACTTCACTCTTGAATGGGCGCCTTAAGCTTTAGGTTGAACTACTGCCTTAGTTTTTATCTCAGGTTTGCTTTTGCTCTTATTATTCGATTTATCCTTGTCTTTATCTTTTGATTTGGTTTGAGCGTTCTTCTTTTTTCTTTTTAATTTTTCAGCAATCTCGTCTACTTTTTTGTCAACATAACCTCGGGCTCTGTAGGGAACAAAAGTACTGTATACCCTTTGTTGTGGCTGAACTTTGCCTGCAGCGTTTGGATGTGTGATTAAACGATCTTCAGCGCCTATCTGCGGTTCATTAAAACACTGTGGTTCTGCAAGAGTTTTATAACAATAAAGTTGTGGTACAGGTGTAGGGTTTGGATCAGGGGTGTGGGTTTTGCTTAAAATATCATCACTCGTTGGTCTGAATTCCCAGAACGGGTTGCAACCACTTAAAACTAAAAGGCTAAGCAGCCAAATATAGGGCATCGATAACTTCTTTTTTCATTACCTAATATGTACTGCAAAAAATATACCAAAATACCTAAATTTTTGATCGTAAAGTTAACATATCAAACCAAACCTGTTTTTTTTGCCCAGGACTACGCAACAAATAAGCAGGGTGAAACATTGGTAATACCAAAATATTTTCATTGGTTGGGTAAGCATGAAATTTACCACGTAAGCCCATAATTCCACTGTTTGTGTTTAATATTGCCTTGGTTGCAACGCCACCAAGGGTAACAATAATTTTGGGGTTTATAAGCATTATGTGTTGGTGCACAAAGGGCAAGAATGTAGCTACTTCATCATTGCTTGGGGTGCGGTTTGCAGGTGGGCGCCATGGAATAATATTGGCAATATAGGTGTTTGTTCTATCCAAACCAACACATGCCTTTATTTTTTCCAAAAGCTGACCGCTTTGACCGACAAAAGGTATACCTTTAATATCTTCCTCTGCACCGGGCGCCTCGCCAATAAACATTATACTTGCCTTTGGATTGCCATCATTAAAAACCAAATTGGTAGCTGTATTTTTTAAGGGATGAGAAAATTTAATAAGATTTTGTTTAAGTTCATCTATAGTTTTTGCATCAGGTATTTCTGTTAAAACAGGGTTAGGCTTAAATTTATCTTGGGCTTTTTGTTTGGAGTCTGACTCGGCGTAAATAAACTGACAACCTAAGGTTGCAAGAATTTTTTTTTGTATTGTGCTAGCCATAAACATTACTTTAAAAGAAGGTTCTTGTTGATTATGCATAATAATGCAACACTTAGCATAATTAAACGTAATGTAAATAGTTTCTGTGAATCGTCTTTTAATTCGTTTTTTAGTAGGCACCTTTATTGGAATTGGTGCACTGCTGATATATTTTTGGAAAAGTTCAGCACCAACAAATTTTATTCAAGATACCCAGTCCCATGGTGTGGCCCTTGTAGGTGGTGATTTCACCCTAACTGATCAGGATGGAATAAAGCGCAACACGAAAGATTTTCGGGGAAAAATCCTTTTGGTATATTTTGGTTATACCTATTGTCCAGATATTTGCCCCATGGCTTTAGAAAATATTTCTGGAGCTTTAAAAGCTTTAGGTAAAGAAAAAGATTTGGTTAGGGTTTTATTTATTTCCGTTGATCCTAAGCGTGATAACGTTGAAACACTAAAATTATACCAACAAAACTTTGACCCAAACATTATTATGCTCACCGGTACAGAGCAAGAGGTGCAAAAAGCAATGCAATTGTACAGGGCTACCGCAAAAGTTGTGGAAAGTGACGATAGTTCCGATTACTTACTGAATCACACAAGCCTTGTTTATGTAATGGGGCCTAAGGGTCATTTTCTAGAGGCTTTTGCCCATAGTTCCCCTGCCAGTGACATTCAAAAAATTCTTTTACGACTGGTTAAAAACCACCAAAAAGAATTAGCACGTTAAAAATTATATAAACCCATGGTTTACGCAGAACTCTTTTAAAACGTGTTTGATTTTATCCTCCTGGTTTAGGGGATAAAAAGTAAATTCTTTTTTTGTTGCATCGGCAAAGTCTTGCACATGATTATGTTGTTTTAAGGTTTCTATCATTCTGGCAAGTTTTGGCCGAAGGGTTGTGTTTTGTTTTAAATTTTGTACCCACACAGGTTTTTCAAAGACACACGATTCGGTTATCATTGAAACAGAATCAACCATTACAAGAATTTCATCACAAAGATTAAGCATACCAGGATAGGGGTTTTCGCCTTTACCATCCCAAGCCCAAAAAGGTATTTTAGCAAAATGCAACTTACGCAGAAAATCTTCTAACCAATTTTTTGGCGTTCTTCGTGATGGGGTAATTAAAACATCAAATTTTTTACCTTGCTCACGTTTTTTTAATAAATAGCGTCGCAGGGAACGCACCAAATTTGTGGCAACCTGATCGTTATATTTGCCTACTTTACTATTTCCGCCCAATAATAATGCCAAATGGCCATTCATGTCTTTATTAAGAACAATTTCAGGTGCTGTTACTTTTTTTGGGTCAATATTGTGCACAGACCCATGAATCTGAAACACGTTTTTACCTTTTACGTGATCATGGTAGGGGACAATAAGTAAATCAAAGTAGCTTGGATTCACCCTAGGGTTCATAATAACAATGGTTTTTATTTGATCACGATAAGCAAGCGCAACGTTAAAAGCTTGGTGACCAGAAGCTACAAATATATCACCATCGGGTAAGTTAAAAGCTGTTTTTTTTATAAAATTTGGTAGTAAAGAAAAAATTTTTGCTGGTATTACCCTTGCCCAAGTAGGTAATGAAATACTAAGAAAAATTATTTCTACGGGCGATAAAATATTTTCTAAAATTTGGGCAACAGCTTCTGCCTGGCGTAATGTGCCAATTTTCCCCTTGTCAACCCCAACAATAATGCGTTTCACATAACCATAAAACAAGTTATTTAGTAACCAATACCACAAGAATAGACATAAATCTAAAAAAATATTGGTAATTTTCTTTTAAATCTTTAACGAAATTTTAATACTCCTCAGTTTTAATGGAGGATAAGGATAAATAGGTTCTAATTTTTAGAACAATAAGAATAGGAAAAAATATGGTCGAAAGTATCCAGCACAAGCTCGACCGGGTGCGACCCCCGAGGGTACAGATTACTTATGACGTAGAAATTGGTAATGCCATTGAAATGAAAGAATTGCCTTTCGTAGCAGGTATTTTAGCCGATCTTTCTGGCCATAGGGCAGATCCTTTGCCGTCCCTTAAAACCCGAAAATTTGTTGAAATTGATCGTGATAACTTTGGTGCGGTTTTAGAATCTATTCGCCCACGTGTGGTTGTTAATGTGAAAGACTACCTAAGCGATGTGGAAGATAAAACCACTTCGATAGAGCTTTTTTTCGAATCAATGGAAGATTTTGAGCCCCTCAATATTGTTAAACGCGTTGAAGAAATGGCTAACTTGTACAATGTACGTTGCCACCATCGTGATCTTCTGAATAAACTTGATGGCAATGACACGCTTGCTGAACAATTGCAAACCGTGATGGATGATGATAAAAAGCAAAAAGCTTTAGCGGATCAAATTACCGCTGGTACAGGCGAAGATCTTGATAAAATGCTTGGCGATGGCAAGCTTGCACGCATGGATGAACAAAAACCTATTGCTTTAGCATTATTAACTGAATTTTTAGGGCAACTAGCAAAGCCAAACGACAAAGCACCTAAAACACCTTATCAGTATCTTACCTTTCATGTGGAACGTATAGACCGTTTGCTTACCAAACAGGTTAATGCCGTTATGCACCAGGAAGATTTTCAAACCTTAGAAGGTTCTTGGCGTGCCCTTTCTTATTTAGTCTTTAAAACGGAAACCAGTGAACATTTAAAATTGCGTTTACTAAATATCAATAAGGCTGAATTACACAATGACCTTGATAAGGCTGTAGAATTTGATCAAAGTCAATTGTTCAAAAAGGTTTATGAAGAAGAATATGGCACCTTTGGGGGACACCCATATTCATGCCTAATCGGTGATTTTTACTTTGATCGCTCACCAATGGATATGGATTTGCTAGAAAAAATCTCACAGGTAGCAGCTGCTGCCCATGCTCCATTCATTGGAGGTGCAGATCCAAAACTATTTGATTTGGATAACTTTGAACAAATGGGTGTGCCGCGAGATCTAAGCAAAACTATGGATAGTTTGGAACTTGTAAAGTGGCATAGCTTTCGGGAATCGCCAGATTCACGTTACGTTACATTAGCATTACCCAGGGTAATGATGCGTTTACCCTATGGTCCCGATACCCAACCCGTAGAAGGTTTGGATTTCAAGGAACATGTGGGTGTAGCAGATACAAAAAAATTCTGCTGGGGAAATGCGGCTTTAGTATTAGCCGAACGTTTAACAAATGCTTTTGCCCATTATCGTTGGACGGCTGCCATTCGTGGAGTTGAGGGTGGGGGAATCGTAGAAGGTTTACCTGCATATACTTATCATACCCCATCAGGTGATATTTCCCTAAAGTGCCCAACGGAAGTTGCTATTACGGATCGTCGTGAAAAAGAGCTGAGTGATAATGGTTTCATTGCCCTTTGCCATTGTAAGGGTACCGATTATGCAGCTTTCTTTGGTGGGCAGACATCGCAAAAACCTAAAAAGTATAATTTAGACGATGCAACGGCCAATTCAAATCTTTCTGCTCGCTTACCTTACATTCTTGCAGCTTCCCGCTTTGCCCATTATATCAAAGTCATTATGCGCGATAAGGTGGGAAGTTTCATGACTAAGGATAACGTGTCTACGTACCTAAATACATGGCTTGCTAACTACATTTTATTAAATGATGGCGCGCCCCAGGAAGTAAAAGCAAAATATCCGCTTCGTCAGGGCCGTGTAGATGTTTACGATGTACCTGGTCAGCCTGGATCTTACACCTCAATTGTCTATCTGCGCCCACATTTTCAATTAGAAGATCTTACAGTTTCAATTCGTCTGGTGGCAAAATTGCCTGCCCCGGCCGGTAGTTAAAAGAAGGAATATAGCCTATGTCTTCCAATCCTAGCGGAGTTACTCTTCCCCATGCAGTTATGTCGATTGATAAAAATTCGACAATGGTTAGTAACCCCCAGAATCGTGATGGTTCCCAATCATCTTCAGCTGATTTATTGGTGCAAGTAAAGCTTAATGGCTCGGCAACAACTGTATCATCAATTAAAAACTTTGAAACCTATGCGGTGATTCACGGTATAAAAATGAACACGTGGCGTCATGAAACGGGTGATATATCGAATAAATCTATGAATTCCTCCTCCTACTTGGGCATGGATGAAGTAGAATTCACAATGCCCTGCGGTGATTTTGATATTACTTCCTTGCAAACCCTGGCTAAAGGTGAAGTGGTTGATATTAGCTTTCTCAAAACTGCAAATATTGCCGATCATAACCAAAAAGTTCAGGAATTTATTTTTGAAAAAGCCCAGATTGTTAGCGCCTTTCATTGGGTTCAAGCTGGTATGACAGCATCTATTACCGTACGTTTTAAACCCAAAAGATTTGAAATGAAACGTTATGATTATAGCTCTGAAGACGATAAAGCTTGCGGTCAAAAAGTTTATAGTATTGATTTCGAAACCAATCAGAGTGGATAATATAATTACAAACATAAATTTAGGGAATTGTGGCTAATAATAAAAAAACTCTAAGCTTTAGTCCTGAACCAAGTCCTCTGGCTGGTTTGCCAAAGCTTTTGTTTGATCGCCTGACGGATGAAACCCCAAAACGCTACCGTGAAGTGAGGTCAAAAAATTTCTTAAACCATAACCAAGCAGCTGCTTCTGTCGTTAAAGAAATTAGTAACCTTTTAAATACACGCTTAAGTGCGACGGCTGAGATTTATAGTTGGTGTAAAAAACAAAGCTATGGTTACGGTTTACCATGGATGTACGGCACTCCAGATTTTCAATCCTTCGATGCAACAGATACTAAGCAATGGTGGCAAATAGCTAAAATTTACCAAGATGCTATAACGTATTTTGAACCTCGTTTAAAAAATGTAAAGGTAACTATTTTAGAATTTATTAATCAGCAGCAATGTTTAGTAATAGAAATTCAGGGCGATATAAAATTTAGAATGCAACAACAGCCAATTTCCTTTAACCTTAATGTGAATCCTGGAAGGAGAAGCTTATGACGCTGAATCAAATACTTGAAAAGCTTCGTGGTGTGCAAAGCTCCATTGAAGCATGGCCAGCCATAGATACCACCCAACCGCAAAACGAGCTTATGCAAATGATTGACCAGCGTTTTGATAGCATTCAGGTGACCCTGGATCAAATTTATAGTTCTTCAAGGAATCTCTCCCTTTATGAAAAACAACAGCTGCGTCCGGCCTTATCAGAACTTCAGCTGTTCATTCAATCCCGATTTCAAGAAGCGAATAATGAACTTAACGATGTAAAGCAAAAGCTTGGTAATGGACGTACCCATGTGAAAGCTATTCGTGCCTATAATCAGCCTCGTTAAGTTGTTAAACACATCTTTTTTGTAAACAAGATCTAAACTTATACAATAGGATAAAAGCAGCCATTTGCTTAACTTTTCCATAAACTGCTTGCGAGGTTAAAAACATTATCTTATGATAAGCATCAATTATAGGAGAGGTGGCCGAGTGGTTTAAGGCGCACGCCTGGAACGCGTGTATGCGGGAAACCGTATCGAGGGTTCGAATCCCTCTCTCTCCGCCACCCTACGTTCTTCGAACCTTGGCGGCATGCCAGAAGTGAGGTAGAACTAGGAGTGCCTACCGAAGTTTTAGCGTAGGTAGGCTGTAAAATTAGGCATTATGTTTATTTGTTAGAACTATCAAATGGTAATATTTATGTTGGCTTTAGCAGTAACCTAAAACAACGAATTAAGGCCCAGTATGACGCTAAAGTGCCTGTAATGCGGGTTTTACCTGCTAATCAAAAAAGTTATGTTGCTGTTGAAATCAAAGAAAAAGCAATAGCCTTAGAAAAATATTTCAAAACTGGATCAGAGAAGGTAGTGGCGTTAAAGCGATTTCTAAAAGTTATAGCTATTAACAAATAATTTGAGTGCAATTTTACGAGTTATCTAATTTTAGTTTCATATGACCTATTCCTAGATTTTCGCCATAAAGTTTTAAAAGTAAGGAAAGATGAAGAAAAAAACATGGCTCAGGTAGCAAAGCAGTTTAGTGTTGGTCTTTCCAGTGTCATGCACAGGTACAAAGACCATCAAGCGTAAAACAAAGCACCATAAGGCCAGCAACCTCTATTGATATGGAGATTCTCAAAGGCACATTGCAAAACACCTACAGACCACATAAAAACTTTAATGGGTTAACTCCTATGGAGCATCTAAAATCGAATCATCCAGAGACCTCAATACTGTCTCAATCCATATGAATTTGTACAGCTGCAGCAAAGAAAGGCTATAGTGGTAATTAGATAGAGAAATATTTATAAAAATAAGCAATTGGCTTTAAGAATAAAGATTGGCAATAAGGTTTAAACTTTTTTTTCAACCTATGGTTTTTGTATAAAAAAACAGCTTTAAACTATTGAAAATTTCAAAATTGTAACCATATTAATTATAGGAATTAATGTATAGGAAGATGATGAAAAAATTTACTTTTACTTTATTGATATTATTGAACTTAAATATTTATACTTATTTTAGCCTTGATCGTATATTTGAACATAAAAACACAAATTATTTTAGTGAATTTCAATATAATACCACTGCATAATTAATAATTTGTGATATAGGGTAAAGATTTTCAGCTAATTGTCGTCATTTTTGCTAATGGCAATAGTAAGATTCCCTGCCGCGTATTGTCCATTAAAAGATGCTGACCAGCTATTAGGTTATTTAAGCTACAATCACTGTATTTCATAAATAATCGACAGTTAAATGGTGGTGTTGCAACGAAAAAGAAGCATTATGTAAAAAAGCTGGAAAGATATGCTGATTTTTTTAAATCTCATAAGGTATTTTGTGCCTAAAACTTTTTTAAAAAAACATTACAATTTTTTGAAAGGAACAAAAATTTTTCCATAAAAGCTCTATTGCAAGCAAATAGCCTCAACGCATTTTAACAAACCTTGTGATTTTGAGCCTTTGAAAAAAAGAAAATCACCATCAGCAATATTGTTTTTTAAGTAGATTGAACAATCCTGATGATTTAGACAAAATAGCTGTATTGCTTGGTACTATCGTTGCCAACAAAATCAATTTTTTGATTCACATTGATAATTACATTAAACCTCATGCCAATAAAGGGGAAGACCTAAAACCTTTGAAAGAGCTGAAGTTGAACAAGCTTTATTTGACCATTAAAAAAATTAGCCCTAATAACATCCTTGGATATTATAGAGGTGATAACTCCATTGCTTTTTGGCTGAAATTAAAATAGCCTTTATGTATGATCTAAAAAAAAATGTAATGTACAAATTCTTTCTATTTTTCTATTTCTCGTTTTACCTTGATGCATTTAACATATTTGCTGCATGGCCTCATGGGTATATTTCGCAAACCTGCGGTAAAAAGCTTTTCCCGCACCATCCTTTTGGCGATTGTTGTTATGAATTTTTTTATGAGCTTTTCACACACTATTTTAGTGAAGGTGATTCAGGCGTTGTCAGTATTGAAAATGAAGAAAAATTAGCACTTGAAAAAGCTAACTATAAGGATAGAAATCATAAATCATTAATTGGTTGTGCTGTGGAAGGATCATATGCGGAAATTTTTTCAGATTATTTGGCAGGTAAAGGCGATATCTACCTCCATGCATCATTCTATAACAAATCAGGCATAGTTATTGCCACAGCCTCTAAGATAGAGTTTGGATATTGCTTAGAAGATTCCATTCAATATGGAATTTTGACTCAGGAAATCATTAGAAAAAAAGTTTTTTCGAACACATGCAAAGGCAAGAAAACGACAACCCGCGTATTGGGTGTATATTACGGTGAATATGGTTATTATGCAGCGTACTGTTCAGAAAAAGATGTAGACAGGCTATTAGGCTATCTAAGCTACACAGTTATTGATAAATAACCTACCAATGAATGGTGGTCTATTGAACAAAACAGACCCACCATATTAAAAGCTGGGAAATTTATATGTTATAAGGTGTTTTGTGCTAAAAACTTTGTAAAATAAACATTACATTTTAGGTGATCTAAAGTATTTACATTAAAATCCTTATTGCAAGCTTATAGCCTCAACACATTTTACCAAACCTTGTGATTTTGAGCCCTTAAAAAAAAGGAAATCACCATCAGCAATATTGTTTTTTAAGTAGACTGAACAATCCTGATGATTATCAAAATAAGCACCTTTAAGGTGATTATCTAAAGCTTTATATGTTGGTAGCGCCCATGCTCCTACCACATGGACTAAATCAATATTTAAATTGTTTAAAAAATGCCCTATTTCCCTATGGTATTGATCGCTATCTTTTCCGAGCTCACCCATTCCACCAATAATTGCAATCTTTTTGCCCTTATGGGCTAGGCTATCAAAGGTTTTTAAACTTGCCATCATAGATGTAGGATTTGCATTGTAAGCATCGTTAAAAATTTTAAAACGGCCGTTTTTTATACTGATGTTCAATATTTCTCCACGTTTAGCAACGGGAGCCATATTTTGCAAACTATGTTTTACAAAATCCATATTTATTCCATATAACTTAGCAACGCATAAGGCGAACATGGCATTATAAGCGTGGTAGTTTCCAAGGAGGTTTAAGGTAATTTCATGTTTCTCCCCAAAAACGCTAGCGCAAAAAGAAAATCCACCTTGATTTCGTTCCGTTAAATCATCTAAGCGAACGTCGGCCGTTTTAGCTTTGCCTACACGAAAAATGTTTTTTACACCATAATTTTTTGTCTCAGAAACCATTTGATCATAATTAGGATGATCAGCTAATAGGATTGCATTGCCATTTGGCTTTAAACCTTCAAAAATACTGCATTTTTCTTTTAAAATTCCTTCGATAGATTCAAAGTTGCCAATGTGGGCAGGAGTAACAGTTGTAACGATTGCAGTATCAGGTTGTGCCATTTTACTTAAAGGTGCTATTTCACCTGGGTGATTCATGCCGATTTCAACTGCCGCATATTCCGTGTTATTTAATAAACGACAAAGGGTTAAAGGGACACCCAAATGATTGTTATAACTCTCAAAGGAAGCAACTGTTGATCCAGCATCCAAGAAAATACACTTTAGCATTTCCTTAACGGTAGTTTTTCCAACACTTCCCGTTACAGCCGTTAACTTAATATTTTTTGCTTCCGTACGGGCATACATACCAAGTTGTTCTAAAGCTGTAAGCGTATTTGGAACGATCAAACATTTTTCTGGCGCAACATTTTCAGGTACATACTCAACAATTGCTAAAGGGCAGCCTTGCGATAAAGCAGTTTGAACAAAACCATGGCCATCACGATTTGCTTTGATAGCAATAAAAATGCTTTGCTTTCCAGCATTCCTGCTATCTATAGTAATTTCAGTTGCTTGAATATCTTTTGGTATGCTTCCTGAAAAACCTAGAGCTTCTTTAAGCATTCGAACATCCCACAACACAGTTTTTTCCTAAAATATGTGGTTATCTATTTTTTTTTGGAATTCATTCCTAGCACTTGGGTTACTAGCATAATACATATGTACTTTTTCAAATACTTTTTCCATTAGCTTTTTTTTGTATAAATAGTCTAAGTTTTTTTCCATATTGTTCAGTAGCTGCTGCTGGTTTTTTTCAAGTAACAAAAACTGCTGATCGAGTTCCATAGTTAAATTATTTATAACATAATGGGTTTTTAACCTTGCTGTTTTTTCTTGCTCTTTAAAATAGTCGCTAAGGTTTTCTATCTTGAACCTAATATGTTGTAATGCCGTTTCATACTTTTCTTTACTTTTCCTAGCCTGATTAATGGTGTTAGAAATATTTTTGCAATAATCATCGAGTGCTTTTATGATCTGCAAACGAAATTTCCAAAGAACAATACTTAAGAATAAAATTAGACTAACGGCATAGCTGAGCTCGGGTGTGAACATATTTTAACCTTTTATGCTATTTTGTAAATTCTGTACCAAGAAATCTTGTAGCTTATCTGCATCATTACTTTGTTCTACCTTCGCCAAATTTTCTTTTAACGTAACTTCCATCAGCTTTAGCTTTTCATGAAAATCTGAACTTAGTTTATCACAGCGTTGTTGATGTTGATGTTTCAATTCTTCAATTTTTTTATCTATTTGCTGTTGATTAATTGCAAGGTATTCATTAACCGTTTTTTCATAATATTGCTCAAGCTCGCTTACTTTTTGCTGTAATTTTTCAGCATCTTCCCTTTGGCTATTTAACAAACCAATACGATCTTGTTTTATACGTGAAAGGGTAGGTAAACCCAAATACTTAAAATATGCAATAAAAAGCGCAAACAATACCACGAGCCAAAATAACTGCGGACTATAATCGCTAAAATTGAATTGCGGCATTTTTTAAAAACTAAAAATCATTAACATGGCAACAGTTAATGAAAAAAGTGCAATCGCCTCTGTTAATGCCGCACCAATAATGCCATTCACAAAAATATCTTTCTTTGCATCTGGATTTCGCGCAATTGCGTTAACCATACCACTAAAAATATTTCCTAAGCCAATACCAGCGCCTATCCCTGCAGTCATCGCAAGTCCAGCACCAATCATTTTTGCAGCAGCAATATCCATATTTTTCTCCTTAATGTAAATTTATTGCGTCGTTGATATATAAACATGTTAACAAAGTAAACACGTAGGTTTGCAAAAGAGCAACCAAAAACTCTAAGCCAATTACAAAAACATTAGCAAGAATTGGAATTATTGTCATCCCGGCTAAATCACTACCTGCAAGCATAATCGAAAATGTTGCGAATAACTTTAAAACAATATGGCCAGCCATCATGTTCGCAAATAAACGAATGCTTAAACTAAAAGGGCGAACAAGATACGATATAAGCTCTATGAGCGATATTAAAGGCAAAAGTACCAATGGCACACCTTCGGGTACGAATAACCGAAAAAAGCCAAATCCATGTTTATAAATACCGATAATGTTGGCGGTTAAAAACCCGAATAATGCTAAGGAAAAGGTTACAATAATATGGCTTGTAATGGTAAAACTACCAGGGATAAGACCAAGCAAATTGCCCATTAAAATGAACCAAAACAGCGCAAAGATAAATGAAAAAAAACGTTCGCCTGCTTTTCCAGCAAAATCACGTATCATTGATGAAATAAAATCATAGGAAATTTCTATCAGCGCCTGGGCCTTATTAGGAACAATAAGCTTTCCACGCAGGCTATATTGAAACAATAAAACTGTGCCAAAAAGACCAATTGTCATCCAAAGTGCCGAATTTGTATAGGATATATCAAACCCAAAAAAATTCATTGGGAAAATATACTTTATCGTAAACTGTTTTAGCGGATCCATGTAAGTTTTACTTAATCTATGTCGTTTAAAAGTTTATCTCTGTATTTTAGTGTAACATATCCAGCCCAGACAACCCCTATGATAATACCTATTATTTTCCCCAAGGGATGTGGAAGAAAGTATTTATCGGCTAAAAAACCAAGTATGAAACAACAAAAAACACGTACGACAATTTTTGCACTTAACACAAAAGAATATAGTAGAAAGGCTTTTGTATTCATTTTACAATCTCCTCCACATGGTTGACTTTAATGATTCGACTATGATCATCGGTAACGCTACTAAACGTTTCATACGTGACCTGATAACATTCTTTTGCCTTACTTAGTTCTTCTTGCCAGCTTTTACCCTTAGGGTATACACCTAAAATATTTTTTTGCAAATTTTGTTGAATCTGAATGTGCATGGCAAATAATTCACTAAGGCTTGTAAAGGCGCGTGATGTAATAAGAAAGGGGGTGTGTTTAAGAAAATCAACATCTTGCCAACGGCAATTATAAATTTTTACATTATTAAGTTCTAACTGTCTTTTGACTTCAAGCAAAAAAGTTGCCTTTTTCTGGTTGGGTTCTACAAGAATCATATCTTGAGGCAGGCTAACAGCTAAAATTATTCCTGGTAGCCCCATACCAGAGCCTATATCGACAACATTTCGTTGCTCTGGGATAAGCTGACAGAGTTGCAAGCAATCAATAACATGGCGTTGTTTAAAGTTTGAAGACTGACTTTTACTTGTTAAGTTAATTTTTTTATTCCACTGAAGATAAAGCTTTTCATATAAAAGGAACTTGTCCAGATGCTGGCTATAGATTTTTTCGAACACTATTATTTAACAAAGATTTTACTTAACAATTTAACCCTTTACAAAAAAATAACAAATGATAATCTAAGCAATCATATTTTATTATATGTATGAATTGTAATTTTGCCTCGGTGGTGGAACTGGTAGACGCGGCAGACTCAAAATCTGTTATCTTTTGGGATGTGGGAGTTCGAGTCTCCCCCGAGGCACCAAACCGTAAGTTTTATGTTAGTAGTTTCTCGTTATTATCGCTATTTTTTTCCACTTACCTTAATTGGTGTAGTAATTTTTTTTCTATTTACTGAAAATCCTATGGATGATACCACGGAACAGGTTAAAGATGTTTCACCAGCACACCCATTTGAGACGGTTGAAAACCCAATAAACCAGGCGAAAGGTATTAACATTAATATTTTGCAATCACCTGATCAAAAAGCAAAATTAACTTCTCCACTCGTTCACACAAAAGATGATCATCTCATAATTGATCAGCCTAAAGTTGTTATTGATAATAAAAACAAACCATGTCTTATCACCGCTAAAGGAGCTACTAGCGATAAAGAACACAAAAAAATATGTTTTGAAAAAAATGTTACCGTTGCAAATGATAACGGTTTAATTATTAAAACGCCAAATGCTGTTTTATCGCCTGAAAAAAATTCTGTAGCTGGTAAGCAAGGGGTTACAGCTGAACAGGATAACATGCATTTGAATGCTAACAGATTTTTGTTCGACACAAAAACTGGTAACGTAAAAGTTACTGGCCAGGCGCATTTAAAAAGCCAGTAGAATTTTAAATTCTTTTGGGGTTTTGGCACAGACTTTGCATTATTTTGATTAAACAGATAATGAAACACAACTCCTGTGCCCAGTATAAAAAAAACGCCCCAATCCTTTCAAAGGGCCATCGCAGTTTCTTTAACCACGCAAATGACCCAATGGACCAAACTTTCCAACTCCACTAACAATTTGGCTAATGCCAATACGCCTGGTTTTAAAAAACAAGTTTTCTTTACCCATAAAGGTCCTAAAAGAGAATACGATGGACGTCTAACAAACCATGCACGCCTTTCCGTTGCTAACCGCGATTTCAAAAATGGTAGCTTACAACAAACACAAAACCCCCTTGATATCGCCATAAACGGCAAAGGTTTTTTCCAAGTAAGAAACGATAAGGGAACTTTTTTAAGCCGTAACGGCCAACTTACTGTTAATAACCAAGGCAACCTTGTGCAGGCTGCAACTGGAGCAAGAATTCTTAATAATGGTGGTGGCGAAATTAATCTTCCCCAAAATTTAAAAAATTTGGTTATCCAAGGCAATGGAACTGTTATAGCTGATGGTCAAATTATTGATCAAATTGGCGTTTTTAATGTAAACAACTTGCAAGCACTTAAAGCTGTATCTGGAAATTATTTTTCTTATGAAAATCAAGAACCAGAACCTTTACAAACGGGGTTTCAAATTCAACAATTTGGCTATGAATCTTCGAACACTTCTGCTGTTTCAGAAAGTATTGAACTTATCGAAATCATGCGAACCCATGAACATGCCCAAAAAATTATTACGCAGGTAGATGAAATGCTAAAGCGCATTAGTAACATATCTTACAAAAATATTTAGGTGAATTATGTCAGGATCTATTAACAACGCTTTTAATATTGCTCGTACAGGCCTTCAAAGCCAAGAAGCCCTATTGGCTATTAAAACTCAAAATATTTCAGCCCAGGGGGTAGATGCATACAAACGCCAATATGCAGTCATGTATGATTTAGCCTATTCCGATTATGCTGGTGTTGGTGTGAACACATCACAAAGTACTGTTAACCCTACAGGTGTGCAAATTGGAACAGGTGTTCAAATGGCTGCCGTATATCGTGTTTTCTCGCAAGGTGAGGCCCTTCAAACTGGAAGATCCCTTGATACAATGATCGATGGTGATGGTTTCTATGCCGTTACATTGCCCGAAGGTGGCACAGCCTATACTCGGGTTGGCAGTTTTGAACGAAATGCTAGCAACCAGCTTGTCATGCCTAAAACAGGTTTTCTTTTAGAACCAGCTATAACAATACCAAGTGATGCCACAAGTATATCTATTTCCCCCGTTGGCGAAGTATATGTTGAAACAACCCCTGGCACCCATGTTTCTGCTGGCACCCTACAGCTAACAACGTTTTTTAATCCCTCAGGCCTTCGTGCCATGGGTGACAATATGTTTGTTGAAACCCAAGCCTCTGGAACAGGAACGACTAACAACCCTGGATCTGCGGGCTTTGGTTACATAAAACAGGCATACCGTGAAGGATCTAACGTCAATGCTGTTGAAGAAATGACCGACCTTATAAAAATTGAAAAAGTATATGAAATGCTAACGAAAGCGATACGTACAGGCGATGCCATGATGGCCTCAACCAACAGTATGGTAAGAACATAGGAACAATTATGTTATCTAGATTTTTTTTAATAGTTATAGCCTTGTTAATAGAGATTTTGCCTTTAGAAGCATTTGATATTGAAAAAAACTTTAGGGAATATTTAGCTAAACATATGTTGAACCAGGATTTTACTATCAATATTTTTCAGCTTGCGCAAGCCAAAAATGCTACTGCTGGTAATGATGTATATTTTTCAGACTTAGTAATTTCCGATAATTCTGATCATTTTTCCGTAAATGTTCACCTAGATGAAAAAAAATCATTTGTCCTTAAAGGTGAAATTATTCAAAGAACATTTATGCCTGTACTGACACACGCTATTTCGCCAGGACACATAATTTCTAAAAATGATATCACCTTCAAAGCTTTCCCCATAAAAAGCATCCGCCCGCAGTATATTACCGATATACAAAACATCATTGGAAAAGAATCACGGCATTCTTTTCTAAACCCAAATCAGCCCATAGAACAAAACCAATTAAAAAATCCATTAGTGGTAAAGCGTGGTGATATGGTTAATGTATCCTACCACGGCATAAGTGTACAAGTTACAGCTAAAATGTCTGCTACTGCCGATTATTCGCTTAACGATACAGGGGTTTTTGAATTAATAAAGTTTGAAAATGGAAGAAAAATTACAAAAAAAGTAACCGCAAAGGTTACAGGACCACAAAGGGCAGAAATTTATCATGCATAAATATTTATTCCTCTTTGTTGCTTTTTTTCTTAGTGGCTGTAATATTCCCCAAAAACTATCGACTATTGGTGAAGCTCCTCAGCTAACAACCATTAAGGACTCAAGAACAGTGCCTGGGTATCACCCTGTTACATCACCAATGCCAGAGGTCCATGTTTCCCATCCGGCATCGGCATATTCCCTATGGCAAACGGGATCTAACGCCGTTTTCAAAGATCACCGCGCTTCAAAAGTTGGTGATG
>CAYGPH010000030.1:0-3239 GCA_964351815.1 uncultured Verrucomicrobiales bacterium
CTTCGGCAGCTATTCCTGTTTCAGGTTCAGCAGCTATTCCTGTTTCAAGTACAGGTGCTTCAGCATTTTCAGTAGCAACCTTAATGCTTTCGACAACCTCAGGGGTAGGGGCGAGGGCTCTAGCTAACCTTTCTGCATCAAGTTGACGAATTGCATCCGTTTCACCTAACAAGTTATTCCTAGCTTCAACGAGTGCTTGCATAAAATCTTGTGTAGCATCAAGCATATCTTGTAAATTTGGACCACTTTCAAAGTCCTCGTAAACTTTTGGTGCCGTAGTTTGACGTGCCATAGATCCTAGGGTAATAATTTCACCTGAATCACTAATTGTAAGGAATCCGCTGTCAATTAATGGGTTTACTGTTCGGTCTTTCATAGGCCTTAAACGCCCACGATTATAAGCTTTAATTTCTGAAAAAGGTGCAATCTTACGTTGATATTCCTCAATAAATTTTTTAAAGGTTACTGTGTTTTGTAAAGTTAAAGTTGGATCAACACTTTCTGCTTTGTCCTCTTGTGAAGTTTTTTCAGCACTTTCTTGGCTTTCAGGCTTATTTTCCCTCAAAGGTTTAAACTGCATAGGGTCAATGGCTGAAAGGTCATTACCAAAAACCATGTTCACGGCATTTTGCATTAAGAATAAACGTAAACCTGCTTCAACACTTACTGCTTCAAAGGTTGGGTCTCCATACTCCAGAGGTTTTTCACTGGATAATACCCATGCATTTAAAACTGTGGAGTTAGCTTCTATTTTTTTGTTAAATTGAGTGTTTATATTATAAAATGTGTTCAGTGCCGTTAAAAATTTTACGACAAACGGTGTTTTTTCTGTAACAAAGGCCTCACGCAGTTGCATTATGCCTGTTTTATCTTCACGCTTTGCAGAAATTATTTGCCCTTGAACACCCTCTATACGTCCTAAAAGCGTTGCTAGTTGTGTATGATCTACTTTACCGTTTAATATTTCTCCGGCCGTAAAACGCGCTAGTATCGCAAGGGATGCATCTGGAAAGGAAGTGTGTTTGCCAAGGTCAATAATAACACCACCGTTTTCTTCTTTGCCGTCCAACAAACGTTGATTTTTTTCACAAGCCATGTGCAGACTAGTTTCTAATGCATTAGAAGTTTGGGTTAGTAACTTTATTTGACTTTGTAATTCACTTACAGTGATTCCTTGTTCAACATTTGTTTTTCTAGCTTCAATAAGATCTTTCACTAAAAATGTTAAAACCTGCCCATAAAACGCATGTTTTTTAACTGTACTTGCTGGACTTAGCTTTGGACATATTTCTTGAGCGCTTTCAATTTCACCTTTAAGCATTAAACTGAACAATTGTTTTGCCAGTATCTTTGCTTCTGCATCAAAATTTTCTGAATTTATATAAGTACTTGCTAAACGCTGTCGCACTTCACAAGGCTTAATAGGTAAGTGATCTGTGCTAGCAGCACTTATGCCAATAACCAAGCTTGTTGTTAATAGTAATGATTTTACGGATTGGGAAATGGTCATTCTAACTCCTTTATTTTGTAGGTTGCTCCAAATTCCAATTTAACTGTTAACAATTTGATTAAGTTTGTAAAGAAATTTTAATCTATTTTTAGAAAAATTGGGGATAATCCATCATTAAGGTAAGAAAAATACAGGGAAAAGGTGTTATCTTTGTTGTATCCAAACTCAACAATCACTTTATCTTTTCGTGAAAGATTTGGGTTAAATTCGTGGCCAGCAACTAAAAATTTATCACCATTAAAGTGTGTTAAACTGCAACTTTTTCCATTTAGCATAAGTTTTAGGCCATTATCTAGGCGTTCGATTTTAGCAGTACCATATTCAGGGTTTTTGTATTCACCAACGTACTGTTTGAAATCCCTTGGTGGTTTTGGGTTGCGCAAACGATCACTTTGTAACGATTTGTTTGTTTTCGTTTTTAAAGCTTGAACTTTTTCGTAATAGGAATCATTCCAATTTTGCGAAAGCTTAGCGTTTAAATATAAATCCAGAAAGCTGTTGCGAATGCTTTCAGGGGCAAAGCACACGTTAAAATGCCCAAGATTCGTGATAACGATTATGGCAAATTTTTCAGCTTTAGAATAAGCAAGAAGTGCACGTTGCCCGATAACGCCTGCCATTTGGCCGTTTAGCGCAATGTTTTTTTGTCCACTTAAATATGTGTAGCTGTATAAACCTAAGCCGTAATGAAGGTCTGAAAAGTTAGCAGGTGGAAAATGAAAATCATCTATCCTTCGTGGCGGTGATTTTGCCTGGGGTTTTTCCATGAGTGCGATAAAATCCCTTGGTATAACTTGTTGTTGTTTTGAATTTTTTCCTTTGTTAAGCAAACATTGCACAAACTGAATATAATCTTGCAGCGTTGTATTTAAGCCAGATGAAGCATTATAAACATAGAGCTCCTTAGAACCTTCAAGGCTTATGGGTACAGGTGTATTGTTCACATCAAGGTCATGGGGTAGGGCGTAATTATTTTTGCTAAGGCCAATAAAACCTTTCATTTTCTCCCATATACTCTTATTTTTTTTCACAAATTCTTCGCCATAACTAGAATGGTTCATATTTAAGGGGGTAAATATGTTTTCTTTAGCTAAATCATTAATACTTTTTCCTGTTATGTCTTCAAGCAAAAGCCCAAAGTAACCAAACATGATATTTGAATAACTATAATCTTCCCTAAAGTTCAACGACAGCGGCAAACGCAAACTCATGCGAATCGATTCCCTTGCTGGCAAGCCTGATTTAAAGTAACTTTCGCCTTCAAAATCCTTAAGTCCGCATCGGTGCCCTAACAGGTCTTCGAGGGTAAGAGAATTTTGTACAACGGGGCTTAGGCTATTAAAATTAGGGTCTATATCTTTTACTTTCGTATTAAGGGCAATCTTTTTTTCCTCTTGTAAAACCCCTGCTAAAGCTGTGGTAACTGGTTTTGTAAGCGATGCCACTTGAATTACAGTATCTTTACTTAATGGGGCTGTATTTCCGTAAATACTAACACCCATGGTTTTCATGAAAACCACCTGATTAGGAGTTACTATCGCTACAAGCATTCCTGGTAAATGCCATTTTTGAAACGTATCTTCTAAAACTTTTTCAAACTCTGGTAATATTTTTTGAATTTTTTCAACCGTAGGCTGTGTGCTTGATACAGCTTCAGTTGCATATAAGCCATAAAAACTTATAAAAATGAAAAGTAAATTTTTAACAAAATGTTGCATTTAAAGAAAAT
>CAYGPH010000030.1:3249-17470 GCA_964351815.1 uncultured Verrucomicrobiales bacterium
GAATATGTTAGTAGCTAAGGTTTTAACAGTAAATATTATAATGGGTCCGGTTTTTATTTTTATTTTGGGAATTCTTGTCGCTGTAGGCGCAAGTTTGTATCAAATTGGAAAAAACAATAGATTTGAAATTGTAAGTAATGGTGCCAGCGGTGTGTTCATTTTTGATAATCACGCGAAAAAATTAAATTTTTGTGATGCCGAACAATGCAAAATTGTGAACAAAGGGGTGTTACCATCTGAAGTCTACGATGATCCTTCTTTAATGACTAAACTTGAGGGTTCAATTCTAGGGCAAGTAAAGGACCTTAGCCAAGGAAATACAAAGAATAATACAGAAAATACTGCACCGGCTTTAGAGCAACAAACAGAATATCAGGCTCCGCAAACACAATACCAAGCCGTGCCAACGCAGCCAAGTACCACAAACAATCAGACCCAGCAAGCAAACCAGGCAAATGCAGTGGTAAATACTCCTGCTTATCAGGTACCACAATCATCGCAGGTTCCTATGGCTAACGTTCAAAACACTTCTTTTGTTAATAAATCACCCACACGCGATGGTGGTGCCAGCGCCCCTAATGAATTTTCCTTTAGCCGTTCTTAAGGAATTATCCCTTATTTATTGAACAAAAACTTATTCTAAGGGTATTATTACCTATTAAAAAAATTTCAGTAGAATTTGGAAAGAAAGTTTAGTGTTTTAATGATCTGGGGCGTGGCTGCACTATTTTATGCCTTCCAGTATATCTTAAGAATTATCCCAAATATTATGATGGCTGATTTACAAGCCTATTATCAAGTTAGTAGTAAGGCATTTGGTCAGTTTGCAGGTGTTTATTATATTGGCTACGCCCTAGCACATATACCCCTTGGCTTATTGTTTGATCGAAAAGGACCAAGGTATGTTTTAACCTTTTGTATCTTATTAACAGTGCTTGGCCTATATACATTTGTGGCAAGCAAATCTTTTACTTTAGCCTTGTTTGGTAGGTTTCTTATTGGTGTTGGTTCCTCTGGGGCTATCTTGGGTGCTTTTAAAATTATTCGCATGGGTTTTCCTGAAAATGCTTTTAATAGAATGCTTGGTTTTTGCGTTATGGTTGGTTTGTTAGGTGCCATGTATGGTGGTTTACCGATAAAACATTTTCTTTCTATTATGCCATGGCAAGATGTTATTTATTTGTTAATGATCAAGGGTGTTGTCGTTGCTGGATTAAGTTGGGCTCTCATCCCCACTACAAAAAACATTAAACCCGTTGGTGATAACATTTTAAAAGATATATCCCAAGTTTTATCAAATAAAAAAATAGTTTTATTATGTATTTGTGCTGGCCTAATGGTAGGGCCCCTAGAAGGTTTTGCCGATGTGTGGGGGGTTACATTTTTTGAAAGAGTTTATGGATTCCAAGGGGTTACTGCCGCAGGTTTAACATCACTTATATTCTTAGGCATGTGCTTTGGTTCACCTATAATTTCTATTATTTCCGATTATTTTCGGGCTTATTATTCCATAATATATATAGCTGCCGTCTTTATGGCTGTTGTTTTTATTGTCATGATATGTCGCTTAGGTAATGAATTTTTAATGGGCAGTATGATGGTAGGTGTAGGTATTTTTTGTGCTTACCAAATTATTGTTATTTACTTAGTAACAACCATGGTGCGTGAACGTTTAATTGGTGTTGCAACCGCTCTAACGAATATGATTATTATGTTGTTTGGCTATATATTTCACACGCTTATCGGTATTGTTGCAAATGACACTACCCATAACATCATTACATCAAATTCCATAAAAATTGCCATGGGGATCATCCCCCTGGCACTTGTTCTTGCATGTGTTGGATTGTTTTTCGTAATACCAAAAACAAAGAATAAAAGTTCTGTAGCCGATTGAATTAATTACGGATAGCTGCCATTATAGCTACAAATTTTAATTAACTATTTTCGTTTATGGCCGTTTTGCTTACGGGCTGTGCAGGTTTTATTGGGTTTCATGTTGCGAGAAAATTATTAGGGCTCGGTTATCAGGTTATTGGGATAGATAACATGAATAATTACTATGATCCCAAGCTTAAGGAAGCACGTTTAGCGATACTTAAGGAACAAAAGGCTTTTCGTTTCTACAAAATTTCCCTTGAAGATAGGGAAGCCATGCTTAAACTTAAAAAGAACCACCCAGATATTGAAGTTATTATTAATTTAGCAGCACAAGCGGGGGTGCGCTATTGCATAGAAAACCCTTACACTTTTGTGGATTCAAACATAACAGGTTTTTTAAATATTTTAGAAATGGCAAGAAATTTAAAAAATTTTAAACACCTTGTTTATGCCAGTACTTCTTCTGTTTATGGCACAAACACAAAAATGCCTTTTAGTGTTCAAGATCGCACAGATACGCCGATGGCCATATACGCTGTTTCGAAAAAATGCAACGAACTCATGGCCCATGCCTATGCCCATTTGTTTCAGTTTCCGTGTACAGGGTTACGTTTTTTTACCGTTTATGGGCCGTGGGGGCGTCCAGATATGGCTGCTTTTATATTCCTAAGGGCACTAAAAGAAAACAAAAGCTTGCCCATATTTAATCATGGAAAAATGCGCCGTAATTTCACCTACATTGATGATGTGGTTGCCGGTGTTACCTCTGCCATAGAAAAATCATCAGCGCTAAAAGTTGGTGAAAAAACACCATTTGCGATTTATAATATTGGTAACGATCGCTCAGAATCGCTGCTTGATTTTGTTGCCTGCTTAGAGGATTCCTATGGTAAAAAAGGCCACTATGAATTTTTAGATATGCAACCCGGTGATGTGCCTGAAACCTTAGCAGATATAGATACGGCAAAAAACGATTTAGGCTTTTTGCCTAAGGTAAATATTACAGAAGGATTAAGGCATTTAACTGATTGGTATAAGGATTATTACAATGCAAAAACCGTATAATATAACCGTAATTGGCTTAGGTTATGTAGGCTTACCCTTAGCAGTTGCTTTGGCTAAACACCATAAGGTTAAGGGTTTTGATATTTCTACAAGCCGCGTGCAAGAAATTCAAAATGGGCATGATCGTACCCTAGAAATTGATAGTCCTCGTTTAAAAGAATCTAGGCTTGAAGTTTTTGCTTCTCCTGAAAGCATTGCCGCAGATATTTATATTGTTACAGTGCCTACACCGATTAATGAAGATACCCGAAAACCAGATTTAGAGCCATTAAAAAAAGCATCAGCGTTATTAGGTAGTGTGATAAAAAAAGGTGATATTGTTGTTTTTGAAAGTACTGTATACCCAGGTGTAACCGAAGATATATGTGGTAAAATTCTATCAGAAATATCTGGTCTTAAGGCTGGAGATGAATTCTTTTTAGGTTATTCCCCTGAACGTATTAACCCGGGCGACAAAGTACATACGGTTGATAAAATTACAAAGGTTGTGGCCGGTCAAACACCTGAAATAACCAACATATTAGCTAATCTTTATGGTTCCATGAATAATCATAATATTTTTAAGGCAGCAACCATTAAGGCAGCGGAAGCTGCAAAGGTTATTGAAAATACGCAGCGTGATATTAATATTGCTTTTATGAATGAAATAGCACTTATTTTTTCAAAAATGGGTATTTCTATTCATGATGTGTTAGATGCTGCGGAAACAAAGTGGAATTTTTTGCCATTCAAACCTGGAATGGTTGGTGGTCATTGTATTGGTGTTGATCCTTATTATTTAGCAGAAGCGGCTAAACAACATAAGTTTCATCCACAAATTATATTAGCTGGCCGTGAAATCAATGAAGCAATGCCCGAAAATATTGCAGATATGTTGTCTACGCAGTTAAAAGGAAAAATAAAGCTACTTGTCCTTGGTTTAACCTTTAAGGAAAATGTTCCTGATTTGCGTAATAGTAAGGTTTTTGATTTAATTCAAGCCCTTAAAAAAAAGGGTTTTGATGTTGATGTGCATGATAGCTATGCTGATCCTGCGGAAGCAAAAAGCTTTTATGATATCGATTTGATTCCAGAACTTAAAGGTGAATATGATGCGGTTATTGGTGCTGTAGGCCATAACCAATATTTAAACATGATGGATAAAGATTTTTTACCATTGCTTAAAGCTGATGGAACAATTTGCGATTTAAAAGCTATATGGCGCAATAAAAAATTTGATAACTATAAATACTGGAGCCTTTAAAACCCAGCCAAGCGTTTACTTATTCCTTCTTGATTACGAATAATTTCATTGGTAATTTCAAGTTCACCTAAGGCTGTAACAATTTCTTGGGGCGAAAATTCATAGGCAAGGTGTTTGACAAGCTTTTCAGTGCTTATTGGGGTCTGACAAAGGCTATCAAGAATTTTTTTACTGATAATCTTTAATGGTTGTGGAGTAGTTTTGGGTTTTATAGAATCAGCATCTGTTTCCTGATCATTATGTTTTGCATGGGTAAAGGGTGTAAAAGCTAAAATTTGGCGTAAATCATCAATATTTTCTAGTAAGTGTGCACCGTCTCGAATAAGCTGGTTGCACCCTTGGCATCTTGTATCAAACGGCGATCCTGGCATTGCAAGCACTGGAACACCCATTTCTGCTGCCGCATGCGCTGTAATGAGCGATCCAGAATTTTTTGCAGCTTCAACAATGCAAAGGGCATCGGCTAAGGCTGCAATGATTCGGTTTCTTCTAGGAAATAACTGCGCTAAAGGTTCTGTACCGGGTGGCATTTCAGAAACTATAAGGTGTGCGTTTACAATTTCATTGTACAGCTGAAGATTTTCTTGGGGGTATAAGCGATCAACCCCACCAGCTAACACAGCAATTGTTCTAAATTTTAATGCTCCCCGATGGGCTGCAGTATCTATTCCCCGCGCAAGGCCAGAGGCAACGCCATAATTATCAAACATAAGATCTTCGCTAAGTTTTTCGGCAAACAGTTGCCCGTGGTAAGATGCATTACGCCCACCCACAATGCCAATATACTTGTGTTGCAGAAACTTATTTTCGCCCAAAAGCCACAATAACGGTGGAGCATCAGCTAAACGCCTAAGATTAGCAGGGTATTCTGGCTGCCAATGGCCAACACAAGAAATACTATTCTTCCAGCTTAGGGATAATTTTTTGGGTTTAAGATAAGAATGAACCGCTTGGATAGATTGTAATTTTTGTAAAAGTTTGTAATAGGTGATCGGGCCAATTTTGGGATGCATTAAAATTTCCCAAACCATTTGATGTTTGTTTGTGAAATCCATTGCGTATTTTTTTTACCCTGATAACATTAAAAGTATAGGATAGTCTTTAATAATTTATAAATGCTAAATTGTCAGAAATTTGTCTTCATGCGCCACGCAGACGCAGAAGAAAAAAAGCCCAGGGGGCACGATATTTCTCGTAACTTAAGTTTTTATGGGCGCCACCAATGTGAAGATATGGTGGATAGGCTAAGTACCTACCTAAAAGATATTGATGTTGTTTTGTGTTCTACTGCGCAACGTTCTAGGCAAACCCTAGACTTTTTTTTAAACATTTTACCTAAGGATGTAAAAGTTTTATACAGCGAACAATTATATTCAGGCAGTTTTCAAGACATATGTGAAGAAATTAATCTTTTTGCGACTAATAAAAATGTTTTTCTTATTGGTCATAACCCTAACCTTAACCACCTAACGCCGCTAATTAGGGAATCGCAACAGCCTATTATATTTTCACCAGCAACAACCCTTGTGGTTAAGTCAAAATCTAAACGTCCATTTTTACAAAAGGATTTTGATTTCGTAGATGTTTTGCACGCATGTTAAGAAAAATAGATAAAAAATTATTTTTGTCATGGCTTTTTCATTGACCAGTAGCTTACAAAAAAGCTATAACAATAACAATATGGCGGGCATAGCTCAGTTGGTTAGAGCGCCAGTTTGTGGCACTGGAGGTCGCCGGTTCGATCCCGGTTGCTCGCCCCATATATTTTTAAAAGTATTTCTTACTTTATTTCTTGCGCTTAGCATAAATGCAGCAAAAGCAGAAAAACAAGAATCCGTTCCGGTAAAACCAATAAACTGGGAAAAACAAATATTTAGTCAATTTATTAACAAAGAAAATTTTCATAAGCAAGTAACTGAAAAACCAGCCCTGACAATTATTATAGATGGCTTTATGGCTTTTCAGAATCTTTCCCATGAAATTTTAAAATCTCTACCACAAAAAATTATCCTTAGCATACCCGCACATATTGCGATTAATCAGGATCTGCTAGAAATTGCAATAAAAAATAATTACACCATGGCCTTAAGTATAGATTACCTAACCTTTGACCAATGGCATAAAATGCAGGCTTCTGTAGAACGCTATCCTTGGGTTCGCGGGGTAATTGTTTGGAGTATTAGCCAAGACCTTGAAACCACAAAAATTTTATTGGAAATGAAACAATGGCTTGAACTTCGTGGTATATGGCTTATGTATGCAGATACCATGAATTTTATAAGGCCCGATCAAATTCCAAAAGATATAGCCATTCCAACAGCTTTTATAGATTATTTAGATGAGGAAAACCAATCGGAAATTCAGGCAAAATACTGTTTGCAGCAAGCAAAATATACAGGTAGGGGCATTTATATTTTGAAAATGGCCGATCAGCATTTGAAACCTTTTAAAAATTGGTTTTTTTCTAATAGTAAACAATTTACTTTAGATAACTGGTCAGAGATTAAAAAACAATGAAACCCTATAGACCATGCGTTGGCGTTGTTCTTTTGAATAAGCAAAATAAAATATTTTTAGGCAAGCGAATCTCTAAAACCTTTATAATTGAAAAGCCATGGCAAATGCCCCAGGGGGGTATTGAAAAAAATGAAGACCCAGAAGCCGCTGCCATAAGGGAATTGTATGAAGAAACCGGCGTAAGAAGTATAAAAATTATAAACAAAATACCATATGCATTAAGCTACGATTTTCCTCCAACCTTAAAAACTAAGATCACAAAAAGATACTGTGGCCAAACACAGTTATGGTTTTTAGCTAACTTTTTAGGTGATGAAAGCGAAGTTCAGTTGGATTTAGATGAACCGGAATTTGAAACTTATGAATGGTGCGAAACCAACGAAGTTATAGAAAGGGTTGTTGAATGGAAAAAAAAGCTTTATCAAGAAGTATTAAATACTTTCAATCTTATTTAGTACATGAAAACAGCAGCCGTTTTATTAATTGGTGATGAAATATTATCTGGGCGAACCCAGGATACAAATTTACAATTTATTGCCAAGCACTTACAAGTTAAGGGAATTCCCGTAACAGAAGCAAGAGTTGTTCCTGATCAGGAAAAGGCTATTATTGCCGCATTATTAGCGTTACACAAAAGCAATGATTTTGTATTTACAACCGGAGGCATTGGTTTTACCCATGATGATATCACCGTTGCCTGTGTGGCGAAAGCTTTTAATGTGCCATTAGAAATTAATCAAGAGGCAAAAGTAATTTTAGAAAATTATTATAAGGAAGATTTAAATGCTTCCCGTTTGCAAATGGCTTATATGCCTGTTGGTGCCCAATTAATAGCGAATCCCTTATATGCTGCTCCATCCTTTCACGTGAATAACGTTTTTGTGCTTGCAGGTATTCCAAGTATAATGCAAGGCATGTTTTTAAGTATTCTTTCAAAACTTCCCCAGCAGGCCCCCATACTAAGCACTGAAATTACAACAAATTTTTTAGAAGGGCAGATTGCGGAAATTCTACGAGAACAACAAAACATGTGCCTAGATGTTAATATTGGCAGTTATCCCTTTTCAAAAGATGGTCAGCGTGGCACAGCAGTAGTTATTAAGGGTACGAATAAAACCCTAATTGAAAAGGTCGAAAATCAGTTAAAGAATGCTTTTAAAGCTATCGAATAAATTAGCGTAAGAAATTTACTATGATTCAGTTACAAAACCTTGGCAAAAGCTATGGAGAACGCAAGGTTCTTGATAGTATCTCTTTTAATTTTCCTAAAAAAGGTGCGGTGTGCCTTTATGGGGTAAATGGGGCAGGGAAGTCTACCCTATTAAATATTCTTTCCCAACTCGATGAATGTGATGATGGTCAAATAACCTATCCAAAAAATTGTGTTATCGGCTATCTTCCACAAGAACCTAACCCAAACCCAAAGGAAACGATTCTTGAAGAAGCTATGGATGGTGCAGCAGAGCTTTTAGCCCTTCAAACCGAATTGGAAGCCATTCTTACGAAACTTGGTGAGGGTGAGCAAAGTGAAGCCATTTATAGCCGTTATGAAATATTAATGGATTTGATTACGCAAAATAATGTTTATGGTATTGAATCTGAAGCAAAGGAACTACTGGTAGGGTTAGGGTTTAGCCATCATCAGTTTTCCATGCATCCAAGCACCCTTTCAGGTGGTTGGCGTATGCGCCTTGAGCTTGTAAGGCTGTTTATAAAAAAACCAAATTTTTTAATTCTTGATGAACCAACGAACCATTTAGACTTACCATCTCTTAAATGGGTAGAAGGGTTTTTAAACAATTTTCAGGGTTGCTTACTTTTCGTTACCCATGATCGCGCCTTAATTAACAGCCTGAGTAAAGGAATAATGCACTTGAAGGATGGAAAATTAAAATTTTATCCCACGAACTTTGATGGTTTTCTTCAAGCCTATGAACTTGAACAAGAACTTGCTGCCGCACAGCTAGAAAATATTACAAAAAAAACCCAACACATGCAGAAATTTGTTGATACTTTTGGGGCTAAAGCCTCAAAAGCTAAACAGGCCCAAAGCCGTTTAAAGATGATAGCCAAATTAAATCAGCAGGCTGCTGGTGTTCAAACAGATAATCAGAAACCAAGTATTGCTTTTCAGCTTGACCAGGGCAAAAAAAGTGGTCGCATTGTTTTAAAAGTCAAAGATTTAGCCACAGGCTACGGCGACAAAATTTTGGTCAAAAATTTATCGTTTCAACTTGAACGGGGTCAAAAAATAGCCATTATTGGTGCTAATGGAATAGGTAAATCGACCCTATTAAAAACTGTTAATAATATTATCCCATCCCTAGGTGGCGAGATAACTTGGGGGCATGATGTTCATATTTCATATTTTGCCCAAGATCAACTTAGCTACCTTGATCCCAAAAAAACAGTGCTTGAAAACATGATGGAACTTAACCCCCACCTGAATATAGGACAGGCCAGATCTGCCTTGGGATCCTTTTTGTTTTCAGGAGACGATGTTTTTAAACCCGTAAAAGTGCTCTCTGGTGGTGAAAAAAACCGCGTTGGCTTGTGTAGTTTGCTTGTGAAAAAAGCGAACACTTTACTTTTAGATGAGCCGACAAACCATTTAGATATGCAAAGCGTTGAAATGTTAACCAACGCTTTACTTAATTTTGAAGGATCAATGCTTTTGGTTAGCCATAATAGAAGTCTTATAGACGATGTTGCTACCCATGTTTTAGGCATGAATGCACAAGGAAAAACATTGCTTGTAGAGGGTGACCTAGAACGCTTTTATGCAAAAGCCCAGCAGCAAAAATTTGAAATGTAATGTGCACTTATACAAAAATTTAACTTGCAATTTATTTCAAAACGTTTTATAGGTATTTCCCAATCTTAAAACTTACTAATGTATTATTTATATGAAAAAATTATTTTTTCTTCTACCTCTGTTTATAAAAATCTTTGCAGCAGATATGAATCGGTTACCTGCTGCTCCTATAAAAGAAGGTAAAAGATCCTACCATCGTTCTTTTTCTGCCCTAGATTTTTCGTTGTCAGATCATCAAGAATCCAAGAAAACATTAGAGAGCAAGAAAAGTAAGTGTGAAAATACTTGCCAGCAATTTCAACGATCTAAAGTTCTTGCTGAACCTAGTGCAATACATGCCCCTGCCAACAACAATCCTTATTTGCAATCCCCAAACCCTGATCATTACATAAAACAAGAAGAATTAGTGGAAAAACATAAATTTAAAGTGGCTTCAATTCAGCTTCCAGCTTTACTTCCTGGAATAAGAATGAAAGATGCTAATTTAAAGATTCAATCTTCAAAAGTTGGGGGGTTTATAGCTAATACAGTTTACATTAATTTTGGCAAAATATTTCCCCTTGATAAATACATGCCTCGTGAAATAGAGAACAGGGTAAGGCCCTATGTAGATTTTACTGATAATTGCCCAAGTGAAACAATAAGTCGTGCCACATGCAGTGCAGTTTCTGTTGATGAATTAGACCTTATTTTCCAAAGTGTTGTGAATGGTGAAAAAAGTGATATTAGTGAATATATGGCGAATATTTTTGCAACCCCCGTTACCAAAGACACTATTTTAGTTTTATCACGAAAAGAATTTACGGATGATTTATATGATGATGTTGAGCTTTTTAACGCTTTGAATCCAAGATCTATATGCGTTGTCATAATTCATCCCTTAATTGAAAATGAAATAAGTTACTTCACAAAAAAAACTATTGTATAATTGCCTATACTTTAAGGTTTTCTTGTGTCGCAGCTTACATTTTTTGATAGATTTATTCTGCCAGCTTTCTTAATGATTGCTGGCATTTCGATGATTGCAAGTATTGATATTTATTTGCCGGCGGCACCTTTTCTTACGGTTTTTTTTAACACCTCAGAAATTTTGATGCAAATTAGCCTAATGGTTGCGCCATTAGTAGCTTCTATAACAGGGTTATACTACGGCTTTTATACCGATAATAATGGCAGGCGAAAGGCGTTTTTGTTTTCCATATTTATCTTTATTATCGGTTCACTTCTATGTGCCCAAGCAAAAAACATGGATTTTTTTCTTACAGCACGTTTTTTTCAAGCAACAGGCGCAGGTGGAATGAACATTATATCCATTGCTATTATAGCCGATAAATTTCACCAAAAAAGCCCAGAACTTTTTGCCCAGTACATGGCTATTTTTAGCATATGCTTTCCAATTACCTTTGCCATCGCTCCTGTAATTGGAGCTCACTTATTTGAGACCTTTGGCTGGCAATCAAATTTTTATTTTTTAGCAGCATTTGCAACCCTTCAATTTATATTCTTTTTCTTTTTCCTTAAGGAATATCATAAGCTGCCTAGGAAAAAATCAGATTTTCTCACAATGCTAATGAACCTTTGGCTTCTGCTTAAAACACCGAATTTTATACGTTATGGTTTTTCCCATGGTCTTCCTGTGACGATATCTATTGTTTATGTGGTCAATAGCGCTTTTTTATTCATCAATCAATTTGGCTATGATGCTACGCAATACGCCAATATTCAACTTATTCCAACCTTTTTTAATTTAGTTGGCTCTGTTTTTACCCACATATACTTAAAAAAAATAGGTGTGGACGGATGCTTAAAAGTATCCTTACGCATACTTTGTGTTTTTGTGTTTGCCGCCGGCATTTCTATCTTTTACCCAATTTTTCAAGGACCAATCGCCATTGTGACAACCATATGTATCATGAACCTAACCCTATCATCAAACATCACCGGGGCGGGTACAAAAGCTGTAAGTGTCGTTGGTCAAAACCGAGGATTAGGCTTGGCGCTGCTGGGGTTTATTCGTAATGGCTTAACATCCCTTGCTGTTGTAATGGTTGCTTATTTTGTCGATGGCACAATCGTATCGGTATATATAGCGATGATCATCGTTTCATGTATGGTTTTATTTTTGATGCGCCAGTATTTTCTGTCAAAATTTTAACGAAGTTTTAAACTAGTGATACTATTATAAAACTGTTCAAATAGAAAGGAACCATTTTATGAACGTAAGAAACTTACTGATGCTATTACTTTTAACCTTAGGACTTGGTCACCTTAGTGCTGAGGACGCTGCTGCACCTACTAAAGCTGATGGTGCTGCTGATCTGAGTGAAGCTACTAGTACTGGTGATATTGATCCAAAAGATATGGATTCATTAAATCAAATAATGAATGAAGATGACAAAACAAAAAGCAATAATGATTGGTTAAGCAATTATAATGATTTATGATTTTATAATATGATGCAATATTAGAGCACGGTGGCCTTTAATGGTGCTACAAATGATTAGTATCAAAAAAATAATGAGTCAACCATAGCCAAGTTCAAGGTAGAAAATTATTTAAATCTGTACATTTTTTTACCAAATAATTTCATAAGCAAACATAAAAGCAGGGTAGCCAGAATTTTCATTTGGCACCCTGTTTTTTTATGCGTTAAATTTTTTTAGCATTTCTATCTTTAACCCAATTTTCCAAGGACCAATCGCCATTGTGACAATCATATGTATTATGAACCTAACCCTATCATCAAACATCACCGGGGCGGGTACAAAAGCTGTAAGTGTCGTTGGTCAAAACCGAGGATTAGGCTTGGCGCTGCTGGGGTTTATTCGTAATGGCTTAACATCCCTTGCTGTTGTAATGGTTGCTTATTTTGTCGATGGCACAATCGTATCGGTATATATAGCGATGATCATCGTTTCATGTATGGTTTTATTTTTGATGCGCCAGTATTTTCTGTCAAAATTTTAACGAAGTTTTAAACTAGTGATACTATTATAAAACTGTTCAAATAGAAAGGAACCATTTTATGAACGTAAGAAACTTACTGATGCTATTACTTTTAACCTTAGGACTTGGTCACCTTAGTGCTGAGGACGCTGCTGCACCTTCTAAAGCTGGAGGTGCTGCTGATCAGAGTGAAGCTACTAATACTGATCCTACTGCTGTTCCTGGGAGTGATCCAGTAGCTTCTACTAATAATTCTGCTTCAGTATCATCTAATAAAGATGTATCAAAAGAATCATTAGGTGATAATAATAGTACCAAAGCAGAAAAATGGTTTAAAATACCATTTTATGGAAAAATCTAAAATAAAAAAATTCTATAAATCTCTATATTTTTTTGCCAAATAATTTCATAAGCAAATATATAAAACGGGGTAGCCAGAATTTTTAATTTTGGAATCCTGTTTTTTTATGCGTTAAATTTTATGGAATTTTGTTTTTTTACATAATGCCAAACGGGCCAACCAAAGATAAAAGTAATTAACGAATATAGGGTCATCTCTATTTTGATACCAGTTAATACCCAGGCACAAAAACCTAGGGAACTTAGGACTAAAAGTAAGTTTGAAAGTTTTATATTACCCTCACGTTTTAAAACGACGAAATAAGAAAGCATGCAGGCAAAATATATTATCATGATTAGGGAAACACTTAGGTCGACAACAAAATTAAACTGGTTAATCAATCCATCATCTAAGGATAAAAGCAAAAAAGGAATCGTGCAAGCTGACGATAGTATTGTTGCCATTACAGGACTACCATGTTTGTCTGTTTTTAGGAAAATCTTTGGAAAAAGGCCATCTAATGCAGCGCCGTAGGCGATGCGTCCACCTACCAGCATCCAGCCATTTAAGGCACCCAAGCAACATATGGCACCAGAAACACCTATGAATATATGCCATTCTCCTCCAAAAACTTTAGCGGCTAAATCAGCGTATGGAGCCTTAGAATGCATTAAATTTTCCATAGGCAAATGTCCTAGTATGGCAATTGTGCCTATCATATAAACCGCTGCAGCAATTAAGGTGCCGACAATAGTTGCATTTGGAATTGTGCGTTTTGCATCCTTAACAGATTCCCCCGGTACCGTTCCTGTTTCGAGTCCCATGAATGAAAATATCATGAGTAGCACGACAGGTCCGAGGCTTGAAAAGCTTACATCACTTGGTAATTTTGCCTGAAGCAGTTCTGGTTTTATGGTGAACATGGCAACACTTGGAATAACAACAAGGGGAAGCGTTTTTATAATAGTTAACAAAGCTTCAATTTTTCCGGCAAACTTTAAGTGAAGGGTGTTAAAAAACGTGAAAACAACAATTATACAAATTTCTATTGTTAAGGCTTGATAGGGTTTTAATTCACCGAACACGACAGAAAAGTATGTAATGGTTGAAACAATCAAGGCAGCGTAGCCAACCCAGGCTAAAATCCAATACACCCAAGCCGTATAAAATGCGGCCGTTTTACCAAAAGTTGCTTGAATATAAACATGGGGCCCACCAGTTTTCGTGTTTTTGCCAGCTAGTTTGCTAAACACAAGGGATAATAAAACAGCACCTAGGGATGCAAAAAACCAGCCATAAATTGATAAGGTTCCATAGGGCGCAAGGGTAACAGGCAGCATAAACACGCCACTACCGACTAAATTTCCTACAATTAAGGCGACTAATTGCCAAAAACTAAGCATAAATTCTAAAT
>CAYGPH010000031.1:0-17371 GCA_964351815.1 uncultured Verrucomicrobiales bacterium
GTCTTCGGAGCAAATTGATGAAACCATGACAATGCTTTCTGAGGCAGGTATAAGCGTTGTTGATTCCGATGAAGTCGATGAAACCCTTTTAAATTCAGAAGTAAAAGAAGATTTGTCTGCTTTCCAATTCGACGAAGTAGAAGAAGAACAAGAAGAAGATATATCTGGCCGCACCGATGATCCCGTACGTATGTACTTGCGTGAAATGGGTAATGTGGAACTTTTGACCCGTGAGGGGGAAATTGCCATCGCAAAACGTATTGAAAGCGGAAAAATCACCATGATTGGAACCCTGTGTGAAAGCCCAATTACCTTAAATATGCTCGATTTGTGGCGTGAACGCCTAGCGGCAGCAGAAATGCTTGTACGCGATATTATCACTTTTGATAGCAACGCAGCCTATGAAGACACAACCGAAGAACCCGAAGAAGTGGATGCTGAATCAGAAGCTGCAGAAAAAGTGCCTGAGCAAGATGACGCAACACGCACCCGATTACTTGAACAGCTGAAAAACTTTATTACAGACCAAGCCGCTTTTATTAAGGCAGTCGCCACTGGTGAAGACACCAAAAAAATAAATAAAATGCGTGAAAATCTTTTTCAGCAGTTCGAAGATATTCGAATTAATCCTTCAAGAGTTGATGAACTTCTTAAAACCCACTGCGATTTTATGCATAATGTTACCGCTAAAGAACGTCAGCTTGTTACTTTTGCAGAAAAATCCGGTATTAAACGCCAAGATTTTCTTAAAGCTTACCAAAATCAAGAAATTAATGCAGATTGGGTGCTTAAGCATGAAAAAAATATAAAAAAAGCTTGGGAAACGTTTTTTGCTAACCACAAACCAGATGTGCTGGAACTTATTGAGCTTATGGATGAAATATCTAAAAAAGCAGAGCTTCCCTTCAGCCGTTTCCGTGAAATGGTAAGTAAAGTTCAAAAGGGTGATCGCGAATCTAGCCGTGCAAAAAAAGAAATGATTGAAGCCAACTTGCGTTTGGTTATTTCCATTGCAAAGAAATATACAAATCGTGGCTTACAGTTTTTAGACTTAATTCAAGAAGGCAATATTGGCCTTATGAAAGCAGTTGATAAATTTGAATACCGCCGTGGGTATAAGTTTTCCACCTATGCCACGTGGTGGATTCGTCAGGCTATTACCCGTTCTATTGCTGATCAAGCCAGAACCATTCGCATTCCTGTGCACATGATTGAAACGATTAATAAACTTGTGCGCACATCTCGCCAAATGATGCATGATATTGGTCGTGAACCCACACCCGATGAATTAGCAGAAAAACTTATGATGCCCCTTGATAAGGTCAGAAAAGTTATGAAAATTGCAAAGGAACCTATTTCATTAGAAACACCTATTGGCGACGAAGAAGATTCCCATTTAGGTGATTTTATTGAAGATAAAAATGCTCTTCAGCCAGTAGATGCTGCGGTTCACGCAAACCTAAAAGAAACAACTACGCGTATTTTAGCAAGTCTAACACCACGTGAAGAACGCGTTTTGCGCATGCGCTTTGGCATAGGTATGAATAGTGACCACACCCTAGAAGAAGTGGGTCAGCAGTTTGCCGTAACCCGGGAACGTATTCGTCAGATTGAAGCAAAAGCCTTACGCAAACTAAAACACCCTACCCGTTCACGTAAGCTGCGTAGCTTTTTAGATACTTAAAGATTTAACTTTAACGCCCTATGAAAAAATTATTAAAGTATTTTTTTAATTCAGACATAGGGCGTTTCATTATTGGTTTTCTTGCATCGTTTTATATAAGGCTTGTTTATGCAACTTCAAAATGGCAGCATTACAATACTGATAATATTAAAACTCTGATACAAAACAATAAACCTTTTATTGTCGTGTTTTGGCACGGTCATATGCTTATGATGGCAAAAGCTTGGATTTATAAAAAAAGTTTTTATATGCTTAGCTCTAGCCATAAGGATGGTAAACTCATAGCTAGAACGGTTAATTTTCTTGGAATCAAAACAATTTATGGATCTACCAATAAAAAAGGTGATATAGCCGGATTAAAAATTATAAAACACTTAAAAAATAACAAATCTATAATCGGACTCACCCCTGATGGTCCAAAGGGTCCATGCCACAAGGTAAGTCAAGGTGTTTTGCAATTAGCAAGACTAGCAAAAGTACCCATAGTACCCATGGGGTTTAGTGCAAAAAAAATGAAAATATTAAAATCATGGGATAGGTTTCGTCTTGTTTTTCCCTTTAATAAAGGGGCTTTTAATATAGGGAAGCCTTATTACTATGATGCAAAGTTTGACCTTGAAAAAAACACCCTAAATTTACAGCAGAACATGCTAGCCTGTTGCCAAGAAGCCGATGATATGGTTGCTGAATTTCAAGCTTTTAAAAAGTAATACAGTTTTACCACCTTAAATTTTGTATACTCACGCAGCTGCCACAATAAGTTCCAATTTTCACTATATAAAACAGGTACGGGTTTTAGGTTTATATGTTTTGGAAAGGTCGTATCAAAAATATACAAGCTGCGCGGCATATGTAAACTGCTAGTCACCAAACCAATTTTCCTATAGCCATGCTTTTCTACCCATTTTAAGGTTTCTTCTGCATTTGTTTGCGTATCATATGAAAGGTAACCCAAATCAATTTTAATATTACCAATTTTCTTTTTGCTTATTAACCTGCGCATGTTTTTTTTCATCTTTTCTGGCATAATGTTATGATCAATACCTGAAACTAACAAACGTTTGTGTTTCGTTTTTGGTGCTGCAAGTAATGCTGCTGTAATGCGTTTTTTATCTCCGGTAAGCACAACCAAAGCATCACACTGGCTTATGTTTACTGGCGGATAATTTTTGTATATTTGCTGAAAAGAATAGAAATCATAGATTAACCATACAGCAACAAATAGTGGCAATAAGGAAAACTTAAAAAAGCTTATTAACAAGGTTGTTACCGCAGTTCAAGTTAAATTGGTACTGTACCATAGAATCTGCAAAAATAGGAGCTGTTGATTTTCATGATAATTTATTTTACGTTATAAAAAATAGTAAGTTTTTTAAACAAAATCATGCGTTTCATCATACTTTTCATTACAACCTTTTTCATGCAAACCTTTGCTGCAAGCTTATCCTGGGACAATTCAGCAGAGCCCGCAACGGGAAGTGCTATTACCCACCAACCTACGTTTTCTGTAAACATTGATCAATATTTAGGTTTAAAATTACAGCCTTTCATGGTCCGTTTAGAAGAATTAGAATCCAAAAACAAGAAACAAATTGAAAAACTTGTTAAAGAAAATTTTGATTCTTTTAGAACTGAGTTCATTAGAAGTCAAAGTCAGCAAAAATCTGAAAGAACACGTTATTGTTGCAATGATTGCTGTGGTTCCTGCATTAGCTGTGTAGCATCTGTATGCAGTACAGAAAATACTAATAAATGTTGTGCCTATGGCTGTAGTGTTTGTATCGGCCCCGTAGTTGGATTAATAACTTTGCCGCATCAAGTTTTACAAGCCATACCACCCAGGGGTAAGTACAGCTCCATTCTAGAAAGAACAGATAAGTATAACTTTCATGGACCTTGTTGTGCTTATGAAACAAGGGGGATTTTTGACCAAGTTTGTATAGATAAAGGAAGAAATAACCCAGGCCGAGAATGCAATACTGATTTTATGAACTGTTGTATAAATGAATGTGCCTTAGTTCTATGTTTTCCATTCACTGGAATGATGATTGCACATGATTGCTGCCTTGAAAAGACGGTTGGAAGTGAGCACACAAAAAGAGGTTTTTTCACCGAAATATCAAGTATGTTCAGTAATTTTAAAAAGAATTTTCTTCGTTGTGGCTATGATAGTTATGAAAAAGAATGGGTTGTTTCTTGTTTTGAGTGTTAAATTGGCGCACCCGGCACGATTTGAACGTGCGGCCTTTGCCTTCGGAGGGCAACGCTCTATCCAGCTGAGCTACGGGTGCTTGAACAATATTTTTGTAATCTAGCCTATTCTAGACACTTTGCAAACCTTGGTAATACATCAACAAAAAAGTTCTGCCATAAAATAATTTTAAAAAAGTGTTTTCATTAAAATATTCAAAAAACTTCAAAAAGATCCTTTTCTGACCTTTGGCCTTTAGCAAAAAAATAAGGTACAATTATTGAAATAAAAAAATTTATTTTAAATTGTCAGATTCTTTTCACCATATTCTACAATCTTTGTTAGGCCCTGACTTCTTACATATTAATTATGCCTGTAGCCCGACAGCTGTAAAAGTAAGCCGCGAAGGATTAATGCGCAGTTTAATGGTTTTACGTGACCATAGCGAATGTCAGTTTTATCAACTTGTAGATTTAAATGTTGTCGATAATTTAAAGGAAAATCAACGTTTTGAAGTTGTTTACCATCTTCTAAGCCATACCTACAACAAGCGTTTGATGATAAAAGTGAATTTGGATGAAAATGATTCTTTACCTTCTTGCCATACCATTTTTCCCAACGCATTGTGGTATGAACGAGAAGCCTGGGATTTGTTTGGTATAAAATTTGATAATCACCCAGATTTGCGGCGCATTCTGACAGATTATAATTTTGTTGGCCACCCCTTACGCAAGGATTTTCCCTTAAGTGGCTACACGGAAGTGTTTTACGACGAAGAAAAATCCAAGGTAGATTATAAGCCCTTAGATTTAAATCAAGAATTTCGGAAATTTGATTTTTTAAGCCCTTGGGAAGGTGATTGGCAACACCTTTTAAAGGCAGAAAAGGATTCCCATGAACAATGAGGAAAGTAAATACACAATAAACTTTGGCCCGCAGCATCATGCTGCCCATGGGGTGATCCGTTTAGTTCTTGATCTTGATGGCGAAATTGTAGAACGTGCTGATCCGCATATAGGTTTTTTGCACCGTGGAACCGAAAAGTTAATTGAACACAAAACCTATATCCAAGCAATTCCTTATTTTGATAGGCTTGACTACGTTTCGCCTATGAATCAAGAGCATGCTTTTGTTCTCGCCGTTGAACACTTAATGGGCATTCGTGCACCTCGTAGGGCTCAGTTTATTAGGGTTTTGTTTTGTGAACTCACCCGAATTGCTAATCATTTATTAAACATTGCAACTTTTGTTCTCGATGTTGGTGGCATGACGCCCTTTCTATGGGCCTTTGAGGAACGCGAAATTATTATGGGTTTCTATGAACAGGTTTGTGGTGCACGTTTGCATGCAAACTACTTTCGTCCTGGCGGCGTACACCAGGATTTACCAGAAAATTTGCTAGAAGACATTCAAACTTTTGCCAACAGGTTTCCTAAAGCTGCCGACGATATCGAAGAACTTGTTACCGAAAATCGAATTTTTAAACAGCGAACTGTTGATATTGGAATTATAAGTAAAAAAGATGCTGTGGCTTGGGGATTATCAGGTCCTATGTTGCGTGCATCAGACGTACCATGGGATTTGCGTAAAAGTAACCCCTATGAAATTTATGATGAATTAGATTTTGCTATTCCCACCGGAAAACATGGGGATTGCTACGATCGTTATCTTGTTCGCGTTGCCGAAATGCGTGAATCTATTAAAATTATTAACCAGTGTATAAAATTAATTCCCAAAGGCCCTGTAAATCATGAAAATCGTAAGCTTTCGGCACCTCCGCGTGCTGAAATGAAAACTAGTATGGAATCTTTAATTCACCATTTCAAGCTTTTTACAGAAGGCTTCCATGTACCTGAGGGCGAGGTTTACCAAGCCGTAGAAGCACCAAAGGGCGAATTTGGTGTGCATTTGATATCTGATGGTTCGAACACCCCCTATCGCTGTAAGATACGGGCGCCTGGTTTTGCTTTTTTACAAGCCCTTGATAAAATGAGTAAGGGCCATTTGCTGGCGGATATGGTGGCTATTTTGGGATCTATGGATATTGTGTTTGGGGAGATTGATCGCTAATGGCCTTTACATTTACCCCAACAAACAAAAAGAAAATCGAAGAAATTTTGGCCAAATATCCAGAAAACCAAATTCGTAGTGCAATTATTCCTATACTTGACTTAGCGCAGCGACAAAATGGCGGCCATATTTCTACAGATGTTATCACAACGGTTGCCACATTACTTAAGCTTCCCGAAATACGTGTTAGCGAAGTGGTAACCTTTTATAGCATGTTTTACACAAATCCAGTGGGAAAATACCATGTGCAAGTATGTGGTACAACGCCGTGTATGTTGTGTGGAGCAGAAAAAACCCTAAAAACATTTGAAAATGCTTTTAAAATTAAAGTAGGTGAAACAACAAAGGATGGTCTTGTTACCCTTTCAGAAGTTGAATGCTTAGGCGCTTGTGTAAACGCCCCTGTTGTACAAATTAATGATTCTTATTATGAGAATGTTAACCTTGATAAGGCTAAAATTTTAGTAGAACACATGAAAAAACAAACCTTGAAACCTGAATTTCAATTAAATAAAAGCAAACAGGGGTAGATTTAGGTGCTGAGCGAATCAGATAAAATTTTCACAAACCTTAATGGCAAAGAATCATGGAATCTTAAGGCTGCCGAAAAACGTGGTGATTGGCATGATGTGAAAAAATTTGTTAGTTTGGGTGCCGAAAAATTAATTGAAATTGTAAAAGATAGTGGGCTTCGTGGTCGTGGTGGCGCTGGTTTTTCCACTGGTATGAAGTGGTCCTTTATGCCAAAAAATGAAGAATCACCCCACTACCTTCTTATTAATGCCGATGAAAGTGAACCTGGCACCTGTAAGGATCGTGATATATTGCGCTATGATCCCCATAAGTTATTAGAAGGTATTGTTTACGCAGCGTGTGCCATACGTTCCCATGTGTGTTATATATATATTCGCGGCGAATATTTCTATGAAGCCGAGGTGTTACAAGCTGCAATAGATGAGGCTTATGACGCCTGTTATTTTGGCAAAAATTCAGGAAAAAAAACAGGCTGGAAACTAGATGTGTACTTACATAAAGGGGCTGGTGCCTATATATGTGGCGAAGAATCAGCGTTAATGGAAAGTTTAGAAGGAAAAAAAGGTTTTCCGCGCTTAAAGCCACCTTTTCCTGCACAAATAGGCCTTTATGGAATGCCGACGACTATCAACAATGTGGAATCAATAGCGGTTGTACCAACTATTTTGCGTCGCGGTGCCAATTGGTTCAAAAGTTTTGGCCGTCCCAATAACAGTGGTACAAAAATATTTTGTATATCTGGGCATGTAAATAAACCATGTAATGTCGAAGAAACCATGAGCATTCCCCTGCGCGAACTAATTGAAAAACATGCCGGTGGCGTTCGTGGTGGTTGGGAAAATTTGCAAGCTGTTATACCTGGTGGATCATCCGTTCCATTACTTCCAAAGAGTATCTGCGACGATGTTCTATTAGATTTTGACGCCCTTAAGGAACATCAAAGTGGTTTGGGAACAGCTGGGGTAATTGTTATGGATAAATCTACAGATATTATTAAAGCCATAGCAAGATTAGCAAAGTTTTATATGCACGAAAGCTGTGGTCAGTGTTCTCCTTGTCGTGAGGGCACCGGCTGGATGTGGCGTATGATGTGTAGGCTTGTGGAAGGTCATGCAAATATTGCAGATATTGATACCTTATACAGTGTGACAAAGCAAGTGGAAGGTCATACGATTTGTGCCCTTGGCGATGCAGCTGCTTGGCCCATACAAGGGCTGATTCGTCATTTCCGCCCGGTGATTGAAGAACGTATTCGTAAGGTAGCTGGATAATGGTAAAAATTTTAATCAATAACCGCGAATATAATGTTGAACCTGGCACAACAATTCTTGAAGCTTGCAAGCAGCAAGGGATTGAAATTCCCGTTTTCTGTTACCATAAAAAATTAAATGTGGCAGGAAATTGCCGCATGTGTTTAATAGAAGTGGAAAAATGCCCCAAACCTGTGGCTAGTTGCGCAACGGAAGTTACCGAAGGTATGGGGATCCACACAGATACTGAACTTGTCCATAATGCGCGCAAGGGTGTTTTGGAATTGCTATTAATTAATCATCCCTTAGATTGCCCCATATGTGATCAGGGAGGTGAATGTGATTTACAAGATATCACAATGGCTTACGGACCAGGATCTAGCCGTTTTGCATTCTATAAGCGTGCAGTCCCTAATAAATATATGGGCCCTTTTATAAAAACCGTCATGAATCGTTGCATACACTGTACCCGTTGTGTGCGTTTTGCAACAGAAATTGCTGGCGTCGAAGAACTTGGGACAACCGGACGGGGTGAAAATACAGAAATTATTAGTTATATGGAAAAGGCTGTAAAATCAGAATTATCTGGCAATACCATAGACCTATGCCCAGTTGGTGCCCTTACCAATAAACCCTATGCCTTTCACGGTAGACCTTGGGAGCTTACAAATACCCCCTCCATTGATGTACTAGATGCTGTTGGATCACATATTTATTTTGGGGTGCGTGATGATAACGTATTACGGGTTACACCACGGGTTTGTGAAGAAATCAATGAAGAATGGATTAGCGATAAAACACGTTTCGCTTACGATGGTATAAGTGTGTCGCGCATCGATCAACCATATATTCGCCTAGGCAATACCCTAGAGGCAATCCCATGGGCCAATGCTTTAGAATTCGTAGCAGACATTATAAAAAATAGTAATCCCAATAAAATTGGCGTTTTAAGTGGTGAACTTGCTGATATGGAAAGTCAATTAGCGTTGAAAATGTTGTGTGATTCCCTTGAAATTCATAACCGCGATGCTTTTTTTCATGGTGAAAATTTTATCAGTGAAAAACGTTCCCAATATATTTTTAATACTCCTTTAGAAAAACTTGAAAAAGCAAAAACTATTATTCTTGTTGGCACAAACCCACGCCATGAAGCGACCATGGTGAATGCAAGGATCAAAAAGGCAAGCTATAGAAACAATGCACAAGTTTTCGTGATTGGTGAAGAGTTTGATCTTAGCTACCCTTATGTGCACCTTGGTCATCACGTAGAAGACCTAGAAAAGTTGCTTAAAAAAAGTGATTTCAAAAATTTAGAATTGGATAAGGCTGAACTAATTATTGGTAGTAGCGTAATGGCACATCCAGACCGTGATTTTATATTGAAAACCCTTGATAAGTTATATGATAAGTACAAAATGAATATAAACTTTTTGCACTATGCTGCAAGCCATGTGGGTGCTTTAGATATTAAGTTTACGCCTAAAGGCAAGGGATTATCAGGTAAAAAAATTCTTGAAGCAATGGCAAAAAATACCCTAGACCTATGCCTAATTCATAATGCAAATATTTCATTACCTAAAAATACAAAAACAAAAATTGTATACATAGGTCACCATGGTGATCAGCTGGCGATGCATGCAGATATTATTTTACCCAGCTTATCCTATGCAGAGAAAAAAAGTTCTTACACAAATACTTTTGGTTTACGCCAACAAACAAATAAGGCCATACCAGCCCCTGGACAAGCAAAAGATGATTGGAAAATATTTCGTGCCCTAGCAGATGCTTGCGGCTTAGCTATGCCCTATAATACCCTTGAACAATTGCAAAATTTGTTGCCAAGCTTTAAATCAAAAGCCCGTTGGCAAAAATTTGATATGGAAACAACATCAAAACCCACAAATAAACCTTTTGTTTATCCAGTGCAAAATTATTATCAGCACGATATTATTTCCAAACACTCAAAAAACATGGCAAATGCTGTTGAAGAAATTGTAAGGGGGGTCTGATTGTGTTGTTGGTTAATGAAATCATAAACGATATTTGGCTGCTCATTACAAATAATTTCGTGAACGTTGTTTGGATAACCTTTTTAAGCCTATGTATTGTTTTGCCCTTACTTTTATCGGTCGCCTACCTTACATATGCTGAGCGTAAAATTATAGGGGCCATGCAGTTGCGTATTGGCCCAACTACCGTTGGCCCCTTTGGTTTGCTACAACCGATTGCCGATGCTATTAAGCTGCTTAATAAGGAAACAATTATACCTTCAGGCTCTAATAAATTTTTATTTATCCTTGCACCCCTTTTAACCTTTGGTTTTGGGGTTGCTGGCTGGGCTGTTATACCTTTTGACGCAAAGCTAGTGCTTGCTGATATCAATGTAGGTGTTTTATACGTCTTAGCCCTATCATCCCTAGGCGTTTATGGAATTATATTAGCGGGTTGGGCAAGTAATTCAAAATATGCATTTTTAGGATCCTTACGTTCTGCAGCACAAATGGTATCTTATGAAGTTTGTATTGGTTTGTTGCTAATTGTTGTTATTATTCAAGCTGAATCTTTGAACCTTTCAAGAATTGTCGAAGCGCAAAAAAATGTGTGGTATGTGTTACCTATGTTTCCTGTGTGGGTAATGTTTTTTGTGTCTTCCCTAGCTGAAGCAAACCGAACGCCCTTTGATTTACCTGAAGCAGAGGCCGAACTTGTCGCTGGTTACCACGTAGAATATTCATCTTTCACCTTTGCCTTATTTTTTCTAGGTGAATACGCAAACATGATTTTACTAAGTGCTTTTAATGCAATTCTTTTCTTTGGTGGCTGGTTAGCACCCTTTAATATGGAAACCATTATCCCTGGCTTCATTTGGTTTATTTTAAAAATTGCTTTCTTTTTATTTTTATTCATATGGGTGCGTGCAACCCTACCCCGTTATCGCTATGATCAGCTTATGGCCTTATGCTGGAAAGTATTTTTGCCCTTATCCTTAGTCGCAGTTGTTATATCTGCAGCCGTTAAACTTTTGTAGGAGAAACACATGCTACCAACTACAAAAACCGTACGAAATTTTTTTCGCCACATAGGCTTGTGGGATATTGTAATTGGCCTTGCAACAACACTGCGTTATTTATTTAAAAAAAAAGTGACGATTCAGTATCCCTTTGAAAAAAATCCAATTAGCAACCGCTTTCGTGGAGAACATGCCCTAAGGCGCTACCCAAATGGCGAGGAACGCTGTATTGCTTGCAAATTATGTGAAGCCGTATGCCCAGCACAAGCAATTACCATCGAAGCTGAGCCTAGGGCTGAGGATGGAAGCCGGCGAACCACACGCTATGATATCGATATGACCAAATGCATTTATTGTGGATTATGTGAAGAAGCATGCCCCGTAGATGCTATCGTAGAAGGCCCGAATTTTGAGTTCTCTACCTTAACCCACGATGAACTTATTTACGATAAACAACGGCTTTTGGATAACGGCGATCGTTGGGAATCAGAAATTGCAGAACGTTTAAAACAAAGGGCAATGGAGAAATAATGGTTTTTTACATATTTTATGGTTTATTCTGTTCAGGCTTAATAGGCTTTGCTGCCGGTGTGATATTTACAAAAACACCAATTCACAGTTTATTATGTTTAATCATGGCTTTTTTTAATGCCGCTGGCTTGTTCCTGTTATGGCAAGCAGAATTTATCGCTATGCTAATGGTTATTGTATATGTTGGTGCTGTAGCTGTTTTATTCTTATTTGTTGTTATGATGTTGAACCTAAATGTTAATGAATTAAAAGAATATTCAAAAAAACACTTAGGTTTTGCTTGTTTGGTTACAGGCATTTTATTTGTTGAATTAATTATAGCTATTTTACCCTGGAAGAGCTGGGAAAGCGCAAAAGACGTTATTTCCCTCCCTATTCCGCAAAATTTATCAAACACAGAAGCTATAGGTAACCTGTTATACACAGAATACTTTTATGCCTTCCAAATGGCTGGTATCATTTTATTAGCAGCAATGATAGGTGCGATTTTATTGACCCTAAGACCAAGGAAAAACACCTTAAAACAAAATGTTCAAAAGCAACTGCAACGTAATCCTGAAAACACTTTGCAGTTGCATTATCCCAAAAACAACGATGGAGTTAAAATATGAATCATTTTTTTGTTTTAATACCATCAATTACTTTATTTTGCCTTGGGCTGTTAGGGCTTTATTTAAAACGAAGTAGTTTGATTTCATTACTGATTAGTCTTGAATTAATTTTATTAAGTGTCAATATTAATTTTGTTGGTTTTGCCCATATTTTAAAAGATCTGGAAGGACAAATTTTTACGATATTTGTCTTGTGTATTACAGCTGCAGAAGCTGCCATTGGCCTTGCCATAATTTTGGTATATTACCGCAATAAAAAAAGTATCTTATTTGAAGATTTAAACCAATTGAAAGGATAAATTTCATGAAAAAAATTTGTAGTATTTTAATAAGCTTTTTCATTGTGAGTTGTGACCAAAAGCCAAATAATTCAGGTGCAAATCCCCAAGGTGAAGATAAAATTTTATCTGTTGCCACAAGTGCTGATGTAAAACCTTTTGTTTATATGGAAGAAAATCAAATTGTTGGTTTTGATGTGGTCATGGCACAACACCTAGCAGACGCTGCTGGTATAAGTTTACAACTCAATAATATTACCTTTGATGAAATTATTGATAAAGTAGCCAATAAGGAATATGAAGCTGGAATAGCAGCTATTGCTATTACCCCAGAACGAAGAAAAAAAGTTGATTTCACCCAGCCCTACCACCGTTCCATATCCGTAATTGTAACACCAACAGGTTCAAGTGTTTATTCCTTAAAGGATTTAGAGCATATGGCTGTAGGAGTTCAAAACGGCACAACCTATGAAGATTTTGCTAAAAAAAATTTAAAGGATACGTACATATTAACAAGACCAACCTATGAAGAAATATTAGCTGCCATGTTTGATAACCAATGCGATGCAATTATAACTGGTTTTACAGAAGCAAAAACTTTGTTAAAAAATGACCCAGGTTTACGTATTATAAAAATTTCCGGCACAGAAGTAGAATACGCTGTAGCATTACCCAAAAGATCCCCATACCTAACAATTATGAATGCAAAAATAAAACGCATGGTGAAGGATGGAACTTTGTCTGACATGGAAAAAACCTATTTACATGATATCTTAAAATAAAATATCTAAGGCATTGAATTTAAAATAGTAAATGTTTGAAACCCCATATGTTAATTAAAAATTTACTTTAATTTGTTTTAATGTTTCCATAGGTTTTTAAATATTTTTATGCAAACAATAAAACAAAAAATTTTTAAAATTTTACATACCAGTACTTACGAATATCTTGTTGTACTTATACTCGCACTAAATTTAATAAGCTTTGCCGTTGAAAGCGACCAGTCTTACGTTAGTAAGGTTGCCTATCATTACGCAATTATTTTCGACAAAATATTTTTATATTTAATTTTAATAGAATTAATTTTAAAGGTCTTTTCTTCACCAGAACCTTTTTATAAAAACAAGTGGCTACTTTTTGATTTTATTCTCATTTCTGTTTGCTTTATTCCTAATTACCAGCATTTTGCTTTTTTACGTTCCTTACGAGTCCTTCGGGTTCTCATTATGGTTGAGTATGTTAAAGAATTTAAAAAAATTATAGTGGGCATCACAACAAGTATACCGCAAATTTTTTCAACAATTACTTTTTTATTTTTTATTTTGTTAACATATTCCGTCATGACACTAAAAGTTTACGGAACGTCTATCCCAGAATATTATGGCACCCTTCAACAATCGCTTATCACAAACTTTGGCTTAATTAACGGTGATTCTGTAATATCTGTCATGAAAAGAACCCAAAAACATTCTTTCTTTTCACTGTTTCTGAACATGATTTATATTGTCGTCATAGGTTTAACCGTTTTAAGTTTGTTCACTGGTTTTGTTGTCAACAGTATTCAAAAAGTTACAAAAGAAACAGACCAAGAAGAGTTGAATACCCTAAGATTATTATTAGAACTCAATAGAAAAATTGAGCGAATGGAAAAACAACTGAACAAGTATAAAAATTTTGAAGAAAAACCTTAGGTGCATCATTTAAATACGTTTAAATTTTTAATTTCCCCTCAACTTGTATAGTTTTCTTAGAATTTTATGGTTAAGTTGAACTTTTCTCAAATAAAGTTTAATAAAAGCGTGAAAATCCCTTGATGAAAGCTTAATAATTCTCTATCTTATAGTTTATTCGGGACATAGCGCAGTCTGGTAGCGCACTTGGTTTGGGACCAAGGGGTCGCAGGTTCGAATCCTGCTGTCCCGACCACTGTCCATAATGGTGTTCAAAAGTTCATTTTTTTTAATAATTATCAAAATAAATAATATTTTTGTCCGCGTTCTCTAACCTTTGATTGTGTATTACATAAGCTTGTATGCGCGTTTATAGAAATTTTTTTGTATCACAATTCGCACAACTGCTTTCGAGAATCAAAACATTCATCAATCTTCGTAGTTTAAGTGTTAACGGCTTATCTATTAACAAGCCCGTAGAGAATATAAAGCACAACTTCCTAAAGGGCAGGACTCAAAAAGGGTAGTCCTGTATAAGTTACATCTAGCGATTTTCCCCAGGAACCCATAGGATATCTGTTTGGCCCATATTATTGTATAGTCTTGCTAAAACAAAAAAGAGATCTGACAAGCGGTTAATATAATGCATAGCGTGCACATTTATGGTCTCTTCCTGATTTAGTGCGACAAGCTTTCGTTCAGCCCTTCTCGCCACTGTGCGTACAACATGGAGATGGGAACTTAATATGGTGCCGCCTGGTAAAATAAAAGATTTTAAGGGTTGTAAATCTTTATTATGCAAATCTATTTGTTCTTCAATGAACACGACCTGATTTTCATTAATTCGTAATGCTTCACCCACGGGAACAGCTAAATCTGCACCAAGGTCAAACAAATCATTTTGTATGCGATGAATTAAGGCTTTCAAATCTTTTTCTGCATAATGGTCAACAACGCCTAGCTGACTATTTAGTTCATCCACTTCACCAATAGCCTCAAATCGCAGGTCATGCTTTAGGCGGCGTGTTCCATCACCTAAAGAGGATTTTCCCTTGTCACCAGATTTTGTGTAAATGCGGGTTAATTGAACCATAGCCTATCCTTTTTTTTGAATTTTTTTTTCCGTACCCTGGAATAGTCGCACAATATTTTCCCAATGGGCAAGTAAAACAATAACGGATAAGGGAACAACGAAAATTTGTTGAATAAACGAGAACTGTACTAAGGCACATATAGCTGCTGCAGCAAATGTAATGATAGATGCTAAGGATGAGGTTTTTTTATAGATAAAAATAAGTATCCAGCAAAAAATACTAAAGGCAAATATTCCGGGTGAAAAAAATGCTAGTCCACCGAGGGATGTTGCAACACCTTTTCCCCCTTTAAAAAAAAGAAAAATTGAAAACATATGGCCTAACACGCAAACAATCATGGTTATTCCAGGCATAAATGAACTTTCTGGAAAATAGTGTTTTGCTAAATATACGCATAGTCCACCCTTGGCAAAGTCACAAATAAGTGTTAAAAAACCACTAAGCTTTGAGCCAACCCTAAGGGCATTTGTTGCACCAGAATTTTTGGAACCCATTCTGGTTACATCAACCCCATCAATGTATTTTGTAAAAATATAAGCAAAGGGAATGGCCCCAATAAAATAGACACCAAGTTGATACAGTGCAAGGCTAAGCAAAATATTACAGTAAGTTTTGTTGTTTGAAAGAGAATACCCTATTTTCAGCAACGATTAAATGGTCTAGCAAAGATATATTCACCGTTGAAAGCCCTTTTTTAATGGATTCTGTAACGTGTTTATCGGCATCAGAGGGTTCTGGCTTACCCGATGGATGATTATGCACCATAATAACGCCACTTGCGCCAATAAATAGTGCAGTTTTTACAACTTCACGGGGATAAATTGGTGTTTCATCGACAGTTCCCCACTGGTGCACATCTTCCATAAGCAATTTGTGGGCTTTATTTAAAAATAACAAGCGCAGTTGTTCAATTTTACCAAAGCCTTGACTTTGCTGCAGGTATAATAATACGTCTTGCCAATGTTTAAAAACAGGACGATTTATAAGCTTATTATATTGCACACGGACTTGCAGCTGGTGCACTACTGAAATAAGCAAAGAAGCTTTTTCGCCAATGCCTTCAACTTCTTCTAATGCTTCTGTTTGCTCTTTTAAAATATTATTTAATGAGCCAAACTTGGTTAATAAGCGCTTAGCGATAGGTTTAGTATCTTGGCGGGGATTCACAAAAAAAAGCAGTAATTCAAGCAGTTCATAATCTTGCATACCCTCAGCACCAACTTTTTGAAAACGTTGGCGTAACCTTTCACGATGGCCGTTATTTTGGCTCAATATGCAGACAGCTTTTTGTTATATGATAAAATAAAAATCTTAGAAAAGTCTTAACCTTGTTGCTTGTGTGCATGAATTAATGAAAAAAATATCAACGGAATATAAAAATTAAAACTAGGGTCTAGACCCTAGTTTTTTTGATTGTTTTTTATACTGTATAGTTTTTACGATTGAGGTATCGGCAATCTTAAGTTTAGGTTTTTTTTTATCAAAGATAATGGTTAATTCGCCTATAATCGATTTTCCATTAATAATTATGGTACCATCGTCGCAGCTTAAAATGGCTTGGGTGATCGTAGAGTCATTTAAGGTAATATTACTTGAAGTAATCATGGCTTTCTTAATGTTAGAACCACGATCTGAAAAACATCCAATCATAACAGCATCATCTATAGTGTTTTTTTTAAAAGTGCTATTTCCAATAATATAACACTGAGTAATTTTAGAACATTTGATTTTCGTATTGCCAATAACTTTTAGGTTTTGACCTTCAGAAAAAGAAATTTTAACATTGCCTACTTGATATACATTAGAAAATCTTTGGTTTTCTAGGGAAAAGTTACCAAAAAAATTGTTTTTATAATATTGAAATTCCTTAAAACTATTTAGAACGTTTACTTTTTCTGCAGAAAACAAGCTAAAAATTGTAACAGTGTGCAAAATTAAAAAAGGGTTAACCATGTAAAAGTTAGCTATGCTTTTCACTTAAGTATTTTTCGACTTCAAGCGCCGCCATACACCCCTGCCCCGCTGCAGTTACTGCTTGGCGAAAAATCTTATCTTGTACATCACCAGCAGCATAAACCCCTTCAACCGAGGTCAAGGTAGAGTTAGCTTTAACTACGATATAACCCTCGGAATCACATTCAATATAATCTTTAAAAGGTTGGCTCATCGGGCTATGACCAATGGCAACAAAAGCCCCATCAACGGCTAAGGTTTTTGTGTCATGGGTTTTGGTATGGCGTAGCTTTAAACTTTTAAGGGTTTTCATTGGTTTATCATCACCTACAAATTCATCAACGACATAATCAAACAGCACGGTAATTTTGGGGTTTTTTAATAAGCGTTCTTGCGCAATTTTTTCAGCTCGTAATTGGTCACGCCGATGTATTAAAGTTACGTGGCTTGCATGGTTTGTTAAATATAGTGCTTCTTCAACGGCCGTGTTTCCAC
>CAYGPH010000032.1:0-15680 GCA_964351815.1 uncultured Verrucomicrobiales bacterium
GTTGTGATGAACTACAGCAGCTCCAAAGAGAAAGCGAAAGAATGTCTGAAGCTGGGCTTTTAAGTGATTTTGTAACAAGCGGTAATACTGTAAAAGTTTCAGAAACAAGTATTGCAAATCTTAAAAACAAATTCTTTGGTAGGGTTTTTGATAAAAGTGATTTTACCTATAAGAAACGTTTGGCAAGGTTTGTATTAAGGGCATATCAGGCAGACCCAGAATATTTCTATTTGCCTTTAAAAACGCTGGCCCTAAGTAATGATGGTTCAAAAAATTCTGATAATAATGATTCTAAATACTCGTTTGCTTCACTTAAGGAACAAAATATCTTTGCATACAATCAAGGTTCAGATAATACACCTTTGGAAAATTTATTAATTGTATTATTCAATCAGCTAGACTTACAAAATAATGCAGGTGCAGCCCATGGGTTTTCAATGCTGCATCAGCTTAACCAAATTACCAACCAATCTATTGTTCAATCTGTAAAAGTTCAAGAATTTTTTGCTGATTTAAGCCAAGAAAAGATTTCAAAAAGCCCATTGGTTGAAAACCTTGACCAAATAATTACATCGTCAAATGATTTTAACACGAGCCATAGGGCTTTAAAAATATACCTTGAGCCATTACTTGTTCAAGATAAAGCAAAAGCAATAGATTATTCATTAAATAGTACAATATTTGATATGGCATTAGTTACAGCATCTTCGAATGCTCAGGATTTAGAAAGTTCACTAAATTCGATTATTCAAAAAATTAATCAGGTCATAAACGTTGCAAAAGAATATGCAACAATAGATGATCAAAGTAATGCTATGGCAACGTTTAATCCTGATGCGCCAGCCCTACCAAGCCGTTTTGTGCTTACAGGCTTAAAAGAACTAAGTATTAATAATATTTACAATGAAAAATCTTATTTTAACCATAAACTTTACAGTGCTGCAAAAATTTTAGATTATTTCAGGTTTTTAATTCCAAGCGCTATAGAATTTGACGTCCTAAAACAGTATACCAAGCCAGAATATAAAGCTAAAATAGAATATATCAAAGATTTTATTAATGGTATGAATGCTCAAGCGAGTGTTTTGGCAGGTCGTTTCTTCTCGCATATATCTCTGCTTGAGAGCCTTAAGGATAAAACATCTGCCTTTACCTTTCAAACAGCACAAAATTTAGATCTTTTATCACAATATATTCATAAGGCTGCTGCAAAAGATCAATCTGCAGGTGTTGGTGCACCAGCAGGTGGACCACCTCCACCACCACCTGGAATTGCTCCAATGCCGCCGGCTCCTCCTCCTTCGCCAGATAACTTGTTTTCTCGAGCTGGCAGTTCAGCAGCTTTAGCATCACAGCCTTTTCTTTATTCAAGTGATCCAGCTTTGGTATTAAAGAACTTTTTAGCAAGTAACTTTGAATTTCAAAAAAATAAGGAAATTGAGAATAAACATACAAAGATACTAAATAAACAAGCAAAAGTAGATTATCAAAAGGTTGGTGAAGATAAACTTAAGGAAGTTATAAAACCTAGTGTAGATGCAATGAGCGCTTACTTATCGGCTGTTGATACGAATAAACTTATAACAGAAGATGATGTGCGCAATTTAGTATTACAAGTAATTGCATTTGCAGATCAGTATTTACGCCTGAAAACTTATGAAAAATTAATTACATTAAAACTGCCCTCTGCTGCGGCACCAGAAAATGCTTTACTTGCTTTCATACAGCAGTACTACCAATTTGTAAAAGGAATCAATGGCTACAACTATTCTATACAAAAATTGATGAAATGTTTCTCACATCCTGATCAAGTTTTCCATAATCCTAACGATTATCAAGCTTATTTTGAAATGTTTAACGGTTTAAAAAACGATGAAAGAAAAGTGCTCCTCGATATTATAGATAGGGTTTTAGAAAATTCTGCTTCTGGCGCTTTATTAGATTTTGCAAATCCAATAACAACGGAAATTGATAGGTATGTATCTCAGGCAGATTTTACGGCAGAATTTGGCTTTGCTGTTCAACAAGATAGCAATGGCAACCCACTTCCTAAGGAAAAACATGCAATCGTTTCAGCATTAAATAATTATATAGAAATTTCACAAGCTGATACTAGGGCAAAAACATGGTTTTATTGGCGGTAGAGCATCGTTTGCACGCCAATAATTATACTTAATTTTTAAATTATGCTTGTTGTTCGTGTTGAATAAGCATCCAAGCTGGTACAATAGTTAAGCACGTTAATAGGAAAAGATATTCCCAGCCAAGCTTAGTAACAGCAATACCTGCAACAATAGACGTTACAACTCGTGATAATGAGCCCAAGGAATAAAGTAAGGTAAACTGGCTTGCAACAAAAGGTTTTGCAACCGATACAGATATATAACTAATAAATCCTGTTGCTAAAATACCAGATGAAAAGCTTTCAATACTTATGCAAGCAATTAGTAAGCTTAAATTTTGCCCCACATTGCTTAGGGTCATCATCAGTAAGGCTGCAATGCCTTGAAGAAGTAGGGAAATTTTTAAGGTGAACGTTATCGATTTCTTTTGGACCAATATTCCACCAAGGACACTGCCAAGCAACATTAGGCTTACGCCATAAATTTTGCTAACTGATGCGTAGAGCGTTTTTGAATAACCAAGCTCTAGAAAAAATGGCGCACCTAAGGCGTTCATTACCGTGCCTGCAATTTTGACGCTTAGAATAAAAATAATAATTTTCTTTATATCTGGCATAACCAAAAGCCCTTTAACAGATTCGATAAGAATTTTCCCTAAACCCTCTGTTTTTTTGTGCACTTCAAAGTGTGATTCACTAATTGGCAAGGCCAGCATACTAATCATTCCAAGCATGCAAGATGCAGCCATACAATAATATGCCAGTGACCAGCCAACAACTGCGGATAGGTAAACAGCTCCGGCTCCGGCAGATAACATACCAAAACGGAAGCCAACCGTTTCACTTGCAGCACCAATACCTACATATTTTTTATCTAGACTATAAATACGCATTGTATCAAGGGTTATATCAAAGCTTGCTGCAAAAAAACTTGTAAGAAAGGCAAAAAATCCTATGAAATACAAGTTTCCCATTATATCTAGGTAGCCTAGCATGATAAGGCAAATCATGGTCCCTATTATGGAAATCAAGCTGTAACGTTTAATGTTTGGTAAACTTGTGAAGATTTTTATGTTTAAGGTATCCATATAAGGTGCCCATAAAAATTTTAAAGCGTATGGTATACTCACGGCTGTAAAAATGCCTATGGTCTTAGTATCATAACCGGATTCACTAAGGCGAATACTTAAGGTAGAGAGAATTAATAGGAATGGTACACCACTGGTGTAACCCATAGTCATTAAGTACAAATACTTAGGGTTACGCAGCATAATTTTGGGTTTAACAAGAAACATTCGAATATTACGGGCAAAATGCATAAATTTGGGGTATAAAAATTAAATGCCAACAATTGGCTATATATATTTAGACAATAGCAAAAGCTTCTCGCTTAAATAAGAGAAAATTTATAACCTATGAAAAATATTAAATCTATTTCTAAGGAACGTGTTTTAGAGCTTGAAACTGGGTTATGTTCTAGTACAAACCTAATGGAAATTTTAGCCATAGATTTTGCCAAACTATGGAACAATACTTTTAGTGAACATCACTTTACTCAGGTAAAATTGGGCAGTTTTGGTGTGGTGAAACGTATGTCTTACTGTGGTGAAAAAATTCTAGAGTTGAAGGTGATGCCTATGAATTTCCTTTCTCATCCAAGTGATACGGTTCGTGGATGGGTTGCTTTCTCTATTGGGATAAGGTTTGAAAATTTTACAGAAGCTATGAATCATATTAAACCCTTTGCCAATGATTCACATTTTGCTGTGCGTGAATGGGCTTGGTTAGCCCTAAGACACCATGTTGTTTCGAACCCTTTAGAAGCCCTTAAATTTTTTGAATCTTGGGGAGAATCAGACAAACCTAATATGCGTCGTTTTGCTGTGGAAATTACTCGCCCTCGAGGAGTTTGGGCAAAACATATTCAATTATTTAAGAATCAACCTTGGTTAGCCGAAGATTTTTTGAATATGTTTGTTCATGAACAAAATCGTTATGTGCAAAATTCCGTTGCGAATTGGCTTAATGACGCCGCAAAAACCCATAAGGACTGGGTTCAAGAATTTTTAGATAGTTGGTTGAAACTTTCACCAACAAAGGCAACACAATATATAGTTAAGCGGGCAGGGCGCAGCATTAAAGCATGTTGATATGTGTGATAAATAATGCGTTTTGCGCTTTGTTTTTTCTTTTAAAGGTCCTAATTTATTTTAAAATCCGCTTTGTTGTTAAAATCATTGTGGTTTATAGGTCCATACATGGTTTTCACAAACCCAATCTAAGGCGTTATTGTATGACTGATTATTACAGCATATTTTATTAACATAGTAAGTTACCCCCTCTTGGTGAAATGTTAGAGAGTAACTTCCCCCCTCTTTGATAAGTGTTCCATCGCAGCATACTTTACCAGAGCTTTTATCGTAAATTTGGTCGCCACAACAATCTTTTTCACTAAAGAAATCACCAGCATTTTTAATGTAAAGTTTTCCATTGCAACAGCCATAATTGTTAAAATCTTGCGTGCAAACTGGAATATTATTACGTTGGTTAATCCATGATATAACTACAGCTGCATCATTTGTTAAATTTTCCTTAAAGGCATCTAAATTCCAACTGTGCATAAGTTCAGGATTAACATACCCACTTTTGTCAACTTTAACGTTTTCACACCAATCAGAAAAATGTGCATCACTTTCAACATCACTCACTCTATTTTTTAAGTCCTTGTTAGCTGCATCTGGCGCCATAACCAACAAGTTTAATTTATATTTACCATGACTATCTTTAATAAGATTGCCATTTTTATCAACCTTACAAGGGCTAGAACAGCTATTTTTTCCTTCACAAGCGTATGTAATAGGAATCTTAATCTCAGCATTTTCAGCAAAAATGTTACTAATCATGGCGGTAGAAAAAATAATGAAGTACGAAAAAATGAATTGATGAAAAATCATTGGTTTATCTTGAATTTCAAACTTTATAAGCTATTACAGTACAAAAAAATCTTAACAACATGTTTATTAAAGTATAATTTTAAACTTCAACATTTAAATATTTGTGATGGAATTATACTCGATCATTACACTTTAAGATAAAGATTAAGCTTAGGTTATATTGATGAATGATTTTTCAAAACATCTCTTTAGGATCGTTGGGTTGTAAGATGTTCAAAAAGCTTTTTGCACTCTCTTTGATGTTATCTAGCTTAACGTCATCCATTTTTTTAAGGGTGTTGTAGGGCATGTTTAGTCTTGGGTTTCCCTCTAATTTATCCCTATTTTCAATTAAAAAGTTCCAATATAAATAATTAAATGGGCAAGCATCATCACCAGTTTTATTTTTAATCTTAAAGTGACATTTTTTACAATAATCAGACATTTTGTTAATAAAAGCGCCACCTGCTGCATAGGGTTTGCTTGCTAAATAGCCACCATCGGCAAATAAAACCATTCCTGAGACGTTCGGTAACTCTACCCATTCGTATGCGTCTGCATAAACAATTAAGTACCATTCATTTACATAATTAGGGTGAATACCTGTTAATAAGCAAAAGTTTCCTAAAACCATTAGTCGCTGGATATGGTGGGCGTAGGCATTTTCTTTGGTTTCCCTGATGCTTTGTTTTAAACAGTTCATTTTTGTATTTGTTGTCCAAAAAAATTCTGGCAGTTTGCGTTTGGCTTGTAAGAAATTTTCTTGCTTATAATCTGGCATTTTTAGCCAATAAATTCCGCGTATGTATTCACGCCAACCAAGTATCTGGCGGATAAATCCCTCAACTGCATTTAGGGGAGCGCTAGCCTGCAGATAAGCGTATTCAGCAGCTTTAATGCACTCTAATGGCTCAAGTAAGCCAATGTTAAGGTAAAAGCTTAGTAAGCTATGGTACATCCACGGTTCATTTTCGACCATGGCATCTTGGTAATCTCCAAAATTTGCTAAACGATAATGAATAAAATGGTCTAGGGCCTCTAAGGCATCCTTTCGGGTGACTCCAAAGTGAAATGGCTCCATGTCTCCAAAATGATCAGAAAATTCATTTTTAACCATTTTACAAACTTCCGTAGTTAGTGAATTTTGCTTTTTTCGAAAAATATCGGGAATTTGCATGTTACTTTTTGGCGATAATCGGTTTTCTGAATCGTAATTCCATTTACCACCCATGGGCTGGTTATTTTCCATTAAAATATTATATTTTTTACGCATCTCCCTATAAAAAAATTCCATTCGTAGCTCTTTTCGGTCCTTTGCCCAACCGGCAAAATCCTTAACTGAAGCTAAAAATCTGTTGTCTTCAATGATTTGTAAAGGCACGTTTGTTTTATTCTTAAAATTTTCTAGCTGCTGATAAAGTCTATAATCACTTGGTTGCATTACAACAATGCTTTCAGGGTTAAGTATTTGGACCCATCGTTCAAGCTCTTTTGTAACCGTTCCGCAAGTGTTAGGGTCTAGTAGTTTTGCGTAATGTACAATGTAGCCTTGTTCTTCAAGGTGTTTTGCAAAATGGCGTTGGCAAGTTATTTGAAAGGCAATTTTCTTTTTATGGTGTTTAACATACGTATATTCATCGCGTGCTTCTATAAGTAAAATGGCGTCTTCTCGTTTATTAAATGTTTTAAGAGTTGAAATATTTTCATTAAGTTGGTCATTAAGTACAAGGCATAGGTTTTTCATTTTTATAGGGGTTACTTTCGTTGTTTCCCAGTTTTATCAGTTTTTTTAAAAGCTTACGATTACAAACTTTAGGTCTTTATGAAAAAAAATGAATTCTAATGAGCAGAGAGTTCATTATGATTTTGTTGTGCGGAAGTTTTTAGTTTCGTTGATTCCTTAGGGGTAAGGTGAAAATCTAGCGCATTATGCACTGCTTTATCTATTCCTAGGGGCTTACCCAATGCTACGCATATGCACATAAGGGTAAAAAAACTAAAAAAGCAAACGGTTGGTATTTTACTATGGTGCTTATTGCTTATTTCTAATTTTATATCCTTTTTGCCGAAATAATCTGTATACAGTTTTAAGGATAATGCAGTTTTCAAGGGTGATATGATAAATGGCATTAAAATCATTAAAGGCAAGGAAAACGTAATAATAATTATTGCAATAAATAGGGTTGGGTGATGATGAAAAAGAGCTTTGAATTCATATTGAAAAAAAACGATTATACCTGTGCTCATCAGAACACTTAAAACTAAAAAGGTAAGTATGACAAAACCTAAAGCGTAGAATGCACTAATGTTTTTTAGAAAGCCGTTTACGTATAGATCAAAAGCTTTTGTAAGTGATTCCTTGATTCCATAATCAAGCATAATAGCAGGCATAGATAAGCTAAGGATTTGTCTGAAGATACTTTTTAGTAATGTAGTCACAATGCCATCATTCTTATCTGATTGTGAAGAAAATTCAAGGACAGCAATAATAATTAAATTTGTATTAACTGCGTCAACATACTGAAAAGCTTCTTTAAATGATGTTTTCTTACCCAATAGGTTTGAAAAATAACTATGAATATAAAATCCTTTTGCGAAAATGGATAAATAATAGGAACTTAAAACTAATAAAATGTAGGGGGTAAAAACGATTACAGTTTGTAGGGGATGATTTTTCAGCGCGGCTTCAAATAAATCATGATTTTTCTCAATAAGTAATAATTTAAATGTTTCAGGAGCCCATTGGTATACTTTGTACATAAATAAAAATAGAACAATTGTATGTAGTAGTAAGAAACAGTTAAAAAAAACCACGTTTCGTGATGATATAATCACCAAAAATATATTTTTTATGTCTCCTAAAAAGCTCCGTAAATTGCTAAAACTAAATTTTTTTACATCTGTACCATTATCAATAAAGAATTGCTGTTTATCTTTAATAAGATCTTTAACAAAGCTAGAGTTTGACTTTAAATAGCTATAAATCCCCATAGAAATGATCGCATAATTTTCTTGTCATGTTAGGCAATAAAGTTTAAAAAAGTTTTAAAATTTCCATTTCATTATTATTTCCTGGATTGTGCATGCTTCCAGGCTTTGTCCAGCAACAGTAAAACTGCAAGGTATTCGTTTTTTTTAGGTTTTTTTTGCTTATACGCCTTTCCAAAATTTTATCTAACAGCGTTAGCAATTTTTTCTGATTTTCATAAAATAAAATTCCGGTAAAAGAAATTTTTTCTGGAACAAAAGTTTTTGTGCGACGCACATAGTTCACGAAACTTTGAAGGGTAGTATCATCAATTGTAACTTGGTTATCGCTACGAGAGCGAATATGAAGCGTTTTAATGTTTTTAAAGAATCGTATAGCTGTAAACATATCATCGTAACAATAATTTTTCATATCATTGCGAAAAGCAGTTAAAGTGCAATCTATTTCAGTTACATCGTCATCTGATTGGGCTAAGGTTAAGCATTTGAACCTATCTTTATGTGAAATTTCATAGAAAGTTTTTCGATAAAATTCACGGAGCTTATCGAGTCTATTTTCTTTAGTTAACACAAGGGAAAGTGCATGGGTTTTTTTATCATAGCTTCTATCAAGGGGATTAGCAGAATATGTTAAACCATCAACATAAGGTGATCCCCCCGCATGGGTAAGTACAAAACAAAATGCAATTAAACTAAAGTATCGTAACATATTATTTTCCACCTTTTTTTTATTACTTTGTTAATAAATATGAACAAAAGGTTAATTAAGTGTTAGCAAGTGATTAAAAAATAGATGTTGATTTTTAATTTTTACGTGAAAAAGTGATTTAGCTATCGTGTTGCTATTTTTGGTTGATAATTTTTAGCAATTCATCTGCTTTTCTTGCTAAATTTTTATCCTTACTTTTTTTAACGCGTATAAGTTTTGCTGAAGCGATTTTAAAGTCTTGCATACAGTACGCTGCTTCTGCATGGGCGTAATCCGCATAATCATTTTGTTTTAATGCCCTATATGCTTGAACTTTAGTAAGCCATGCTGCAATGTTATAGGGGTCTTCTAAGGTTGTTTGGTTTAATATTACCAGGGCTTTTTTTGCATTAGATTGTAAATTTTTTATGTTGTTGGAACTTGCGGTACACAAACTTTGAGCATATAAAAGTTTAATGGCAGATGCTTTGGGAAGAGCTTGGTGCGCTTTTAAAAGGTACGCTTGTGATTCAGCAACTCTGCCACTTTCCAGGGCGAATTGACCTAGAAGTTCATTAATATAAGGCACAATATCTTTTTCCACTTTTAAATTATTTAACATTGCTGATGCCTTATCAAAGTTTCCTTGGCGTCCAAAACGTATGGCTTGAATAAGTTGCTTTTGCTTTTGGGAAATACCTTTTGGACTTTTTTTTGATTGATTTTTTTTAATAGGTTCGAGGAAGGCAAAAAACTTCGCTCGAATCATTTCGTATTGTTCTTGCCAATCGCTGGGAATACCTCCCACATAGGAATCCTTAATATAGCTTTTAAATGCAGCTATACGGTCGCTATCGGCTGGGTGGGTTCGCAAATACGGTTCCCCGCTAATAAGGCTAGACCGCTGAAAAATTTGAAATACACTAACCATGCCACTTGGTTCTAATTTAGCGGCTTTCATAAACCTGTAAGCTGCTGCATCCGCTTCTTTTTCATGGGTGCGTGAAAAACCAGCCATTTGCTGCATACCTGCCTGGTTCCCAGCCAAAATTCCAGCCACTAATCCTTCCAAATTATCTGATGCAATTGCAGCTGCACCACCTATAAGCGTTCCAATAAGGGAAGATGCAAGCATAATGTTTTTTTCTTGTTGAAAACGATGAATGTGCCCACCATGTATATGGCCAAGTTCGTGTGCTAAAATTCCATAAAGCTGTTGAACATTTTCTAATTTGTGAAATGTACCCGTATGGATAAAAATTTCACCTGTTCCAGTGGCAAAAGCATTAAGGGAATCATCAACAATAAAATAAGTTCTTGGAATATTACGAATATTCGCAGCTTTACAAAGTTTTTTTAAAATTGATTGTACAAGAGAGTTTGCTTGGTCATCTGTTATAAGGCTTAATTTTTGAAAATTTGCATTGATACTGAAAATGAAGACTATAAAGACCAAACGCCACATTAGCTGATGTCCTCATAAAATTCTAAAGGGTAATCTTTGGGATAATTGTCTGTAACTTCGGGTTCTAATTTCCCTTTTCTACCGCATCCCGACAATAGCAATAGAACGAGGAAAAATACAATGGTGGGTAATGAAGGACTCGAACCTCCGACCCTCTCGGTGTAAACGAGATGCTCTACCAACTGAGCTAATTACCCCTAAATTTTTCTTAATATAATCCACTCGTATCATTGTGTAAAGCAAACAATGCATCATTTATAAAAAAAACGTGGCTTTTAAAAAAAAGCCACGTTTAAAAAAACAATAGTTTAAAACTTAATTTTCTACTGCTTCTTTAAGTTGTTTTCCTGGACGGAACTTAGGCATACGTTTTGCTGGAATAGCAATTTTTTCGCCAGTGCGTGGGTTACGACCTTCTGTTGCTTTACGTTGTGCCGTTGCAAACGTACCGAAACCAATTAAACGCACATCTGCGCCTGCTTGTAAGCTTGAAGTAATAGATGAGAATGTTGCATCAATTGCTTTTTCCGCATCTGCTTTTGTTAAACCCGCATTTTTTGCTACGCTTGCTACTAAATCACTTTTGTTCATTTTGTATTTCTCCAAAGATTTTTATAATTTACTCTTTAACTATATATAGGCTTTCAAGGCTTGGTCAAGCATAGAAATGAGAAAAAACAACATTTTTACAAAAAAAACACATTTTTTTTCTTTATTTTATGGGATCGCTTAAAATTTTATAGTTTATTGTTAGTTTCGAAGATAACTTAATGCTTTTTTTGCTGCATCAATTTCCGCATGTTTTTTATTTTTTCCCATACCTTCAGCAATAGTTTTTCCATTTACAATAACACTAATGGTAAATTCTGGGTTGTGATCAAAACCAGTCACAGATATGTTTTTATATATAGGCAAAGGCCAACCTTTGGCTTGCACAATTTCTTGTAGCATGGCTTTTGGTGATTGTAATTCGTTTATTGGCGTTGCAAAACCTTTTTCCCAAAAGGAAAAAATAAATTCTTTGGCTTTGTCTAAACCCCTATCTATAAAAATTGCTGCGATGATGGCCTCTATTGTGTTTGCTAATATGGAAGAGCCAACAATACGTTTTTCTGGCAAATTAACATACTTTTCTAAGGAAATGCTTGTCGCAACTTGGTGGCAATACTCTCGCGATGTTAGAAAGGCTAAACGTTTTGCTAAATCACCTTCTGATTCCAAAAGGTACAGGCTGTAAATTTTTTCTGCTACAACTAAACCTAACACGCGGTCGCCTAAAAATTCTAAACGTTCAAATTCCTTTACACCTTTTTTATTTATTGCAGCAGGTGGCGTTAGTGCAACTTTTAAAAGGTCTTTGTTGCTAAAACTACAGTTGATAATTTTTTCTAAGGCGAACATTAATGCGGTCGGATAAAAATACGGCTCAAGCGTGTACCACTAATCCACTTAAGTGGCTGGTACCATTTTGCCGATGTTGAATAGAAAACAAATTCTAGCTTACCAAATAAATGGTCATTGCTTATAAAGCCAATTTTATTGTTCATGAAGCGGCTATCAAGCGAACCATCACGGTTATCACCAATGATAAAGAAATGATTTTCAGGAACGGTATATTCTGGGGTGTTATCTGAACTGTAAGAAGGGTTATGATCAAATCTTCGTGCTTTTCCAAAAGGGAAATGTTTAATATATGTATGTTTGAAGCCATTGGGCAAGGTTTCTTCGAATTGTGGTGTCAGTATTACTTGGTTACTCTCAGTTTCCTCATAGGGGAAATCGTCTATACGTTTTATCGGGCATTCAACACCATTAATATGAAGTAAGCCATTGATCATCTGCACACGGTCTCCGGCTACCGCAATAACCCGTTTTACATAGTCTTTTTTATTATCTAAGGGATTATGAAAAACTGCTATATCCCCTGGTTTTGGATCTTTCGGTAGAATTCTACCTTTGAAAAAAGGTATATAACTTCCTAAAAAAGGAATATTGTAGCGTGTATAGCCATAGGCATACTTATTCACAACCACAAAATCACCGATAAGTAAATTTGGAATCATAGAGCCTGATGGAATGTTGAAAGGCTGAAAGAATAGGGTTGCAAAAATAAAAAAACCGATCAAAAATTTCAATAGACTTTTAAGTTCCGCTATAATCTTTTCCTTGCGTTGCGGTTGCTGATTTTGCTTCATATTTCCTATTATACGTACTCATTTCTAATGTTACATGGTAAATGGCTTCATGGATCCTATCAAGAAAATAATCCTTTTTTATAAAGTTTAAAATAAATACTAACGCTGATTTTTTTGTAATGTTTTACAGCCAAGGTAAGCTGCTTTCTAATTTTCCAATTAACTGATTACAATTAATAAAGCCGATATTATTGTTCATAAAGCGGCTATCAAGCGAACCATCACGGTTATCGCCAATGGTAAAAAAATGATTTTCAGGAACAGTATATTCGGGGGTGTTATCTGAACTGTAAGAAGGGTTATGATCAAATTTGCGTGCTTTGCCAAAAGGGATAGGTTTAATATATGTATGTTTAAAGCCATTAGGTAAGGTTTCTTCGTATTGTGGTACAAAAATTACTTGGCTATCATCGGTCTTGTATGGGAAATCTTTTATGCGTTTTATTGGGCATGCTTCACCATTAATATGAAGCAAACCATTAATCATTTGTACACGGTCTCCGGCTACGGCAATAACCCGTTTCACATAGTCTTTTTTATCATCTAGGGGATTATGAAAAGCTGCTATATCCCCTGGTTTTGGATCTTTCGGTAGAATTCTACCTTTGAAAAAGGGGATGTGTTTTCCTAAAAAAGGTACACTATAGCGGGTATAACCATAAGCATACTTATTCACGATAAGTATGTCTCCCTTTAGCAAGCTAGGCACCATAGAGTTTGAATTGGTTTCAAAGAATTCAAACAAAAACGTTGCAAAAATAAAATAGCTACCATAAAAAACTAAGGCTATTTTTATGGATTTTCTAATGGATTTTCTTATTGCCATAATCGCTATGATGCCTTTCTAAAACTTATTAGGTAGTTCATTGAAGTGTGTTTTGACAAGTTCCATTCTTTGCTTAGGGGATGAAAACTTAACCCTTGTATTGTGATAACTTCTAAATTTACGTTCCTTGCCATGGCAACAAGTTCATGGGGTTTAATAAACATTTTATGTGCATGGGCACCAATTGGAGCCAGCTTTAAAAGATATTCGGCCGCATATTTTACAAAAATAAGTGATTGCCAAGTGCGATTTATAGTTGAAAAAAAAGCCATTCCACCAGCTTGTAAATGGTCTGAAATGTCAAACAGCATAGAAGGAACATTATCCACATGTTCTAATACTTCCATACACGTTATGGCAGCAAATTTACCCCTTAGGCTTTTGAGGTCTTGATTTTTATAGGTAATTTTTAAGCCACTGGCGCTGCTATGATTTATAGCAGTTGTAATTGCCTCTGGCGTTTGATCGATTCCTGTAACCTTTGCTCCTAAGCGTGCCAATGGTTCTGATAGTAATCCACCACCACAACCTACATCTAGGATTTTTAAACCTGAAAGGTTACCTAAGTGTTGTGTAATGAAGGGAACTCTGACCAAATTCATGCTATGTAGCGCTTGAAAGGGGCCATTTTCATCCCACCAATGGTTCGCTAAGGATTGAAAAAAATCATTTTCGATGTTGTGTGTGTTCAGCATATCTTTCGGTTTGATCGATTGAACGATATACCTTATGCTATCAAGGTTATAAACTTTGGTAAACAAGAGATAAACGTAATTTTTTATGCTTAAGGTTTTAAAATTTGGCGGCACATCGGTAGCAAATTTATTACGTTTGCATACCATATGTGAAATTATTAAATGTAACCGTGATCAGGGTCACCGTATTGCTGTGGTTGTCTCGGCCATGGCGGGCATTACCGATCAACTTGTTGGTTATTCTAAAGCCCTTTGTCCGAATCAAAATGATCGTGAATCAGACACGGTTGCTGCAGCGGGTGAACAAATTAGTGCCGGTTTACTAGCGTTAAATTTAAAAAAAATTGGAATTTTTGCAAAATCACACCTTGGCTGGCAAGTACCAATTCTAACCGATGGGGCACATGGCAACGCAAATATTTTAAATATTAATTGTGATGATATTTTAAAAACAATGCACAATGGTGTGCCTGTAATAGCTGGTTTTCAGGGGATTAATGAAAACAAAGAAATCACCACCCTTGGAAGGGGAGGCTCTGATACAACGGCCGTTGTCTTAGCCCATTATTTAAAAGCGGATATTTGTGAAATTTATACGGATGTAGATGGCGTATACTCTGCTGATCCTAACGTGGTGCCCAACGCAATACACCTTCCAAATTTGAATTATCAACAGCTTACAAAAGCAACACAAGTTGGGGCTAAGGTTGTGAAAGATACAGCTGCAGCAATAGCAGAAAAATATAATGTACCTTTAAAAATACTTTCAAGTTTTTGTGATCATCCAGTTGGCACTTATGTTTCAATAAGTGAAAAGACAGAAATGCAATCAAATAGCTTTGTAATTGCTGTGAAAAATTTAGATCAAGTAAAAGCACAACTATCATTTTTTTCAATAAATATTGATGAAAAAAAAATAAAAAAAATTTATGAGGTATTGAAGAACACCCCTACTTTTTGCGCCTTTAATGGATTAATGTTACACCATGATGGAATATCGTGTAATATCGAGCGTATACAATCTAGGCTATGCCAAGAACTTATGCATAAAGTGGTTTTGGAAGGACTAAACGAAGAATGAGTAAATATCCCCTTTTATCGGCCTTATGGCAACGTGGTAAAGATTTTTTGGGTTCAGAAACTGCTATCATGGGTGGCGCTATGACATGGGTTTCTAACTATCAATTGGTTGCATCTATTTCTAATGCTGGAGGTTTTGGTGTGCTTGCAAGTGGGGCAATGTCGCCAGAATTATTGGACCAGGAAATTCAAAAAACTAAAAAAAATACCAACAAACCATTTGGTGTAAATGTTATAACCATGCACCCTAAATTACCTGAGATGCTAGATGTTTGTGGTAAGCATAACATTAGTCATATCATTTTTGCTGGTGGGCTTCCGACACAACAATCTTTTTCAAAGGCAAAAGATTATGGTGCAAAAATAATTGGTTTTGCCCCCGCATGTGTTATAGCAAAGAAGTTAATAAAAATGGGTGCCGATTCCTTGGTAATAGAAGGAAATGAAGCTGGTGGACATATTGGTCCTGTTTCAACATCTGTTTTAGCCCAAGAAATTTTGCCTGAAATCAAAGATGTACCGGTTTTTATTGCTGGGGGTATTGGTCGGGGAGAAGCTATTGCATCCTACTTAAAAATGGGTGCTAGCGGTGTGCAGCTAGGTACACGTTTTGTTTGTGCCGAAGAATCACCGGCCCATGATAACTTTAAAGAAGTTTTTGTGCGATCCCATGCACGCGATGCCGTTG
>CAYGPH010000033.1:0-14122 GCA_964351815.1 uncultured Verrucomicrobiales bacterium
AAGTGCTAGATTATAAAACACCCTTTGAGGTCTTCTTTGCTCAACTCAATACGCCTCCACCCGTTGCACTTCATACTTGAATGGGCGATAAATAATACCACATAAAAAAACTAACAATGTAAGGATTTATTGATTAAGTCTTTTAAGAACAACATTAATTAAATTATTTTTATTTTCTAAACTTTTTGCAAAAATTTTACAACTATTTCTATCAACAGTAAGCGCTTGCTGCATGGCAAAAGTTAAGTTTTCATTCTGTTTGACAACAAGCGCCTTGGGGTCAATATCTTGAGGACCTTGGGTTGGAAAAGCAGCAACTGGGGTTCCACATAATAAGGATTCAACTATTGTTCGTCCATAGGTATCAGTTTTGCTTGGAAAAACAGATACATCGGCAGCGGCATAATACGCTCCTAGTTCATGGTGAGGTTTAGATCCTAAGAAAACAACATTTGGATAACTTTTCATTAATCTTTGCAGATCATGACCATCACCTATAACTACTTTCGTTCCAGGTATGCTTACAGTCAAAAAATCCTCAAGATTTTTTTCCTTCGTAACACGACCAACATATAAAAAGACAGGCCTTTTAAGGTTAAGGAAAATATTTTGATCTTTTGATTCCTTAATATTTACTATATTGCGAATAACCTCAGGTTTTTCACCGTAAATTTGAGTAATTTTAAAAGCCTGACTTTTTGTATTAACAGCTATAAAGTGGGAGCCCTTATAAAATTTTCTGTAGAAATATTGCGTAATTTTCTTGGGAATATAAAAATTTAACCACAAATAATCATCCATGTTAGTGTAATGGGATGCTGAAAAATTTATAGAATGGTTTTTAGCAAAACGCTTGCCAAAATATCCTAAGGGTCCTTCTGTAGCTAGATGGATCCAGTCAGGGTTAATTTTTTTTATTATCTCCTTAAAGTACTTGTAATTATAATGGCTTGGGGTTACAAAGCTGAGATCAGGATATTTTGGAACCTTGATGCGTTTTGTAAACAATAATGGATGAATAACTCTAACAGTAATTTCTTTTGTCGAAATAGAGGAACATTCACTTACTTGCAAGGCAACGCCATTGATATCTGGCGGCCATGTATCTGTTACTATGACTAAGATTTTTTGTTGCTGAGCACAAAGGGCAGACAATAACAATCCTAAAACAAAAGGAATAAAATTGCGCAAGAAGAAAGTGGGTAGAATATATAAAAGTTTTCTTGTCATTATCGTGTGGCTAAATACTTATGATACACAAAACAGTAGACTAAAGAACCAAGGGTATCAAAGTAATAGTGATGGCCAAGAAACCAAGTTGATATAATAGTTAATATGGTAAAAATAGCCCAACAAATCAAAACCCAACGTGGTAGCTTCATATATTTTAGCCCTAGGAGCGTAGTAAGCACTAAGATTGCATGAAGACTTGGGAAACAATCTACAAAACCGTTTACTTTTATGAAATACTTGAGCATGAAGCCAGAGAAAAAGCCAGTAAAAACAAAGTCATGGTCGTTAAAACCAACATTAAAAATTGGTCCACTAAAAGGAAAAAAAAGATGAACACAGCAAACAATTGGAAAAGCATTCAATAAATCTAAAAGGACATCCTTTTTCTTAAAATAAGCCCAAGCACCTCCTATGGTCATAATTGGCAGAAGGCTTATGTATATCAACGACAAAAATTCAAACCAGAAATATGATTTTGGTTGGAAAAAATAATCATTGAAAAGTATATCTTAGCGAAAATTGTTAGGAAAAAGCTGAAAAAGATCCTTGTCATAAAGCGCAATACCACCGTCAAGGTATATAACTCGAATAAGAGGGAGGCAAGTATATGTTAGGAAAATGCGCCCTAATTCAGTGAATTGCTTAAAATGGATAAAAAAAACAACAAGGATAGATAGAAAAAAAAGCACTACGAATGTATTTATTTTTTGGGTGTAACAGAGACAAAGTCCTAGCAATATTATGTACGCAACATAAAATATTCTTAATGATTTTTTAAGCGGTAAGTTAAGCTTACAATAAAAAAAGGTAAGTCTTAACATGTATTTTAGTGATAAGGTCGAATAACCCATGCAAAAAATAAATTTAATAGCTAGTAGTATTAAAGCAATAATTTTAGATAAAAAAAATATATTTTATGTAAAAATAAAGTTCATAAACTACATACCCTGTATGAGTATTAATAAAAACCTTCTATAATTATAAGCCTAATCCACAATTTTTTTTAAATGTTTCATTATCTGGTTGTTAACTATTTTCCTGATTTAAGCATGCTGAATGTGTTTCGTTACATAACCTTTCGAACGATGGGGGCCGTGATGACAGCACTTATTGTTAGTTTTATTTTTGGGCCGAGATTTATCAAATTCTTGAAAAAAAAACAAAAGGAAGGGCAGCCCATACGTGATGATGGCCCAGAAAATCATTTGGTTACAAAAAAAGGTACACCAACAATGGGGGGGGTATTAATCCTTGGATCCATAACCTTTAGTTGTATATTGTGGGGCAACTGGCAAAACGCTTATTTATGGATTGTGCTTGGCATTACCCTTGGCTTTGGTTTTTTAGGGGCTCTGGATGATTATAAAAAGCTAACAAAACGCACCCATCATGGAATAAGTGCACGGCTTAAATTTATCTGCCAATCAATCCTAAGTGTTATCGTTGTCATAGCCTTTGCAAAAATGAATCAAATAGAGTTAAGCGATTTAGCGGTCGGAATTCCATTTTTTAAAAACACTTTTGTTGTCCTGGGCTATGGATTTTTTCTTTGGGCAATACTTGTTATTGTTGGCTCTTCTAACGCTGTGAACCTAACAGATGGTCTTGATGGCTTAGCTATTGTACCCGTGATGATTACAGCAGCATGCTTTGCTATTATTACCTATGTAGTGGGCCATGTAAATTTTGCTAACTATCTACAATTAGTTCATATTCCTAAGGTAAGCGAACTTTGTATATTTTTAGGTAGTTTGATAGGAGCTGGGCTAGGTTTCTTATGGTTCAATGCCCCTCCTGCAAGGGTTTTTATGGGTGACACAGGTTCTCTAGCAACGGGTGGTGCTATTGGGAGCATTGCATTGCTTACCATGCACGAATTAGTTCTTGCGGTTATTGGTGGCCTGTTCGTCGTAGAGGCGTTATCAGTAATAATTCAGGTTGGATATTTTAAACTTACAAAGAAACGCATTTTTTTAATGGCACCCATACACCATCATTTTGAAAAAAAAGGTTGGTCTGAACCAACAATTGTGATCCGATTTTGGATAATTGCAACGGTTCTTGGAATATTGGGTTTAACATCACTGAAATTAAGGTAGTTATGCTGATAAAATTTGAAAATGTTAGTGTAAAAAATCCCAGCAGCGTTGAAGAACAGAAACTATTAGATTGCATAACTTTTACCATAGAAAAAAACCAATTTACAACCCTAGTTGGCCCAAACGGCGCTGGAAAAACTACCGTAATAAAAGTCATGCTAGGCTTAATGGATTACCAGGGGCAAATCACCAAGGCTAAAAACCTTAAAATTGGCTATATACCGCAAAAATTTGACATTAATAATGACCTACCCATGTCGGTAGAATCATACATTAATCTAATGAATGGAAACGTGTTTTGCCCCTATGATTTAACAACCTTGCAGAAAAAGTCTTTACACAGTTTATCGGGTGGTGAACGACAGAAGCTTTTAGTGAATTGCGCTGTTGCAAATGAACCAGATTTAATTATTTTAGATGAACCAACCCAAGGTATTGATCAAAAAGGCCAAAAAACATTTTATAAACTGTTAAAAGATCAAAAAAAACTAGGTAGATCGATCCTTTTAGTTTCCCACGAGCCTAACTACGTGTTTGATTTAACCGATCAAGTAATTTGTTTGAATAATCACATATGCTGCCATGGAAGCCCTGAAAACGTTAGTCATTCGGATTTTGCTAAAAGTTTTGGCTTAACACCTTATGTTCACCATCATAACCATAGCCATTAGTTTATATGAATATTTTTGACCCCTGGATATTTAGTGTTTTACTTTCATTAATCTTGTGTTCCCTATTAACTGCTCCCATGGGGTGCTTTGGCCAATGGAATAAACTTGTATTTTTTGGCGATACCTTAGCCCACAGTTCAATGCTTGCCTTTAGTTTAGGAATTATTCTTAATATTTCCGGTGATATATTTGTTCTATTAAGTGCGGGCTTAATTGCTTGGTTTTTAAGCAAACAAAAAGATGAAAATCATACATCTTTAGCGATTATATCGTATACAAGTTTAGCCTTTAGTATGATTCTGATCGCATTATTTCCGGGTAAAAATCTTAATATTGAACACTTACTTTTCGGTGATGTGCTGCAGGTGCAAACACATGAAATTTTTCTGCTTTTTTTTGTTGCGGTAATTGTTAATTTATTTCTTTATGCAAACTACAAAAATCTTTTAAAAATATCCCTTTTAGGGGATTATGCGGTCACTTTGGTAAAGAAATTTTATCTTCTTAAGTTGGGGTTGTATTTTGCTTATGCTTTAATGCTTGGTATTGGAATGCGGTATTTAGGGGCGTTATTTATTCCTGCATTAGCCATTTTGCCAGCATCTGCCGCAAGATTGTTGGCAAAATCACCTCACATGATGATTTTAAGATCCTTGCAAATAAGCTTAAGTTCTTGTGTTATGGGTTTTTACCTTAGCCTTTTGTTCGATTTACCAACGGGCGCCGTTATTATATCTTGTTTAGCTTGCTATTATTACGTTACTGCAATTATAACCGGTAAAAAATACAAGTTGTTATAGCAATCTAAGGGAATTCCTTTTTATACTATAAGGCAGTAGCACTTATAAATTAATCAAACAAAAAAACTATGATTTTACACACATTTCCCACATCACCCTTTGGATCGAAAGTAAGTGGTCTTTTAATAGCTTTAGGTATTGATAATCAGGTAGAAGAAAAATATTATCACCCATTTCAAGAAGATGCATATTTTTTAAAAAAAAATCCACTTAATAAAATTCCAACCCTTGAAGATGATGGTGAAGTATTTTTTGGTTCTAATTATATTTGTGAATACTTACTTGAAAAGACCAAGAAAACTAATGAATTTATTCCCAACCGCATGCAACACATACACGTACAAAGCCTAGTTGATGACCTGATGAATGTTGGTGTCATTATGCGCTCCGAGCGTTCATTACGGCCCGAATATTTGCAATCGGAAGATTGGTATAATCACAATTATGGAATTTTATGTGGTGGGCTTAGTTATCTTGAAAAAAAACCAGATTTATATGCAGGAAATTTGTGCTTATCCCATATATTTCTTGCATCATTGATTGGTTATTACAAATTACGTTTTGCTGAACCCAAAGATAACATTGCCTACGAGAATCTTTTTCAATGGTTTGACATGTTTTTAAAAAAACACCCAAAACTTGAAAGGGCCCTTCCTGCTAAACACCAATTACCTTTAGGGCTTAAACGAATTGCAAAATAATTTCCTTGAAAAAACCTTAAATATCCTAGCGCCTCCCCAATGTTTTGGTTGCTTTTGCTTTATCAGCAATCCCCATGGATTTTGCCAGAAGTGCTGGGATCAAATTGAAGTTATGGAAAAAAATCATTGCAAGTATTGTGCAGAGCCCTTACCAGAAAAGATATTTTCCATTAAGCCTATATGTTGGCGCTGCCATGAAAACAAACCTTTGTTTTCAAAAACCTTTGCCCCATTCCTTTATAATGATTTTATGAAAGGCTTGATATTGCGCTTCAAAAACTATGATGAACATTTGCTTGCGCTTTTTTTTACAAAACATATGTTGCAATCATTAAAAGGTAATAAGTTTGATATTATTGTTCCCGTACCATTACACTGGCGTAGGTTGTTTTGGCGCCAATTTAATCAAAGTGCCGAACTCACACATCTCCTAAGTAAAGCACTCAACAAACCAAAAAATTGCACGTCCCTTGTGCGCACCAAATCAACACCATCGCAGGGGAAAAAAACCCGAAAAGAGCGTATAAGTAATATTTCCGATGCTTTTGCTTGGAAAAACAGGGAAGATATAAATAAAAAGCATGTGCTTTTAGTCGATGATGTGTTTACAACAGGCGCAACCCTGCAAGCCTGCTGTAAGGTTTTAAAAAATCATGGCGCAGCAAAAATAACGACAGCAGTAATTGCTAGGGCACCTGCATATACAAGTAAGGAAAGAAATTAATGGGTACCATAAAAAACATTACACGGCTACTAAACACAGGAAAAACCTTAGGCGGATTAGGCGCGAGGATAGGGGCTCAGGAATTTTTGGGCCTGGATATAAATGAAGAAAAATATGCTGTTCAACTACGCCAGGCTTTTGGAAACATGAAAGGGCCTTTCATGAAGATTGCCCAATTTTTAGCAACGGTACCAAACGCCTTGCCCCAAGAGTTTGCTAACGAATTTTTGCAACTGCAAGCACACGCACCACCCATGGGGGCTGGGTTTGTTAAAAGAAGAATGAAAGGTGAACTTGGTTCCGAATGGCAAAGCTATTTTAAAGAGTTTGATGAAAAAGCAAGCTTTGCTGCATCCTTAGGCCAAGTCCATAGGGCAGTTTTAAAGACCGGTGAAACCGTAGCTGTTAAGTTACAATACCCTGAAATGCAAGCCACCATAGATGCAGATTTACTGCAGCTTGATTTGGTGATTAAACTTTACAAATCCTTTAATAAATCCTTAGACCCGGCAGAGGTGGCCAACGAAATTAAAGAGCGTTTGTATGAAGAATTAGATTATACCTTAGAAGCTGAAAATATAGATAAGTTCTCTAAAATTTATGAAAATACAAAAAACGTAAAAATTCCAAAGGTTTTTAAGCAATTTTCTACCCCAAAATTATTAGTACTTGAATGGATGGAAGGTAAACATATATTCGAATACAAGGAAAAGCCTCAGCAAGAACGTAATATGCTTGGCGAGCTTTTATTTCGCTCTTGGTATTACCCCGTTTATAATTATGGTATGTTACACGGTGATCCCCATCCGGGGAATTATTTAGTTGATGACAACCAAAACCTTATTATTCTAGATTTTGGCTGCGTAAGATGTTTTCCAACAAGTTTTCTACAGGCTGTTGCCGATTTATACCGCGCCTTTCGAGATAATGATCAAGATTTAGCCGTAGATGCCTACAAACGCTGGGGGTTCAACAACCCAACAAAGGAAGTCATAGAAACGCTAAATCTATGGGCAGGTCTACTTTATGAACCATTATTAGATGATTCTGTTCGCTATATTCAAGATATTAATGATGGCGATAAAGGTTACCGTACCGCCCGTGCCGTTCATAAAAAACTTCATGAACTTGGTGGCGTTAAACCGCCACGAGAATTTGTTTTCATGGATCGCGCTGCAGTTGGTATTGGTTCAGCTATTATGCATTTAAAATCCCAGTGCAATTGGCATCAGTTGTTTGAAGAAATGATCGCAAAATATTTACCCTAATTTTTTGAAAATTAAGGAATTACTTATAGAACCTGGATTTTCGCAAAAAAAAGCCATATATTAACTGTATAAATTTTGGCTAAATTAAAAATGAATCTGCCACGCACCGTTGGCTTACTTGTAGGCTTAATCACATTAGGTTATTTAACTTATAGTCTTTTTTTTTCCAATAAAAAAATAGATTATTGCCTAATAAGTGGTTCATCACACATTCTTAATTTAGAAGCTAAGGCTGTTGCTAAACAACTTGGTTTTATAAATAGTGCGAATACCATCAATTCTAAGACCATAGTTACTGAAAATCGTATACCTAAGGCAAGCTTATATGCCTTTTTTCGTACGAACGATTTTTTTGATAATGTAGAAAAATTATCTAATTTTCCTGTAGTAGGTATTAACATTAATACAACACAAGCTAATAACCAAGATAATAGCTTCATTTTATCAAATGTTGATACACCTGAGAGCTTATCTTCATGGGCAGAAGGATTTAAAGATATTTCATGCATAGTGGTTATTTTTGAAGATAAGCCAGAACAATTTAAAAAAGCCAAGATTTATAAAAAATATTTTAACGGCAGTCAAACCAGGGTTATTTTACAAGCGCTTAATAGTCATGATAATTTAAGCACCAAGCTAAAGCCGCTAGCAAAGGCAAAAACCTTATTTATTGTCTTACCTGGGCAACTTATACATAAGGAGTTTGAGCTTTTACAAAATTTTTGTTTGACTCAAAAAATCCCCTTATTATCCAACAGTATTACACTTATTCGCATGGGAGCTTTAGGCGGATTTGCCTATGATGATAGTGAAATTGCAGAACTATTAGTGGAAGTGAAAAAGCATTTTAATATTCAAAAAAATCTTATAAACTTTAAACCGAAGAAAATTATTAAACCCCAATTACACATTAACATGGATACCCTAGAAAAATTTCCAGGATTGTTAGATCAAGACCAGATAGAAGAAGCCATAACCATTAGTGGCAATGATTCATGAGTAGTGTTCAAGCCTTAGGCGCCATAGAAATTGGTCTTGTATACAGCCTTGTTGCCATGGGGGTTTATTTAACCCTACGAACGCTTGATTTTCCTGACTTAAGCGTTGATGGCACTTTTCCCCTTGGGGCAGCAGTGTGCGCCACCTTACTTGTTCATGGTATTAACCCTGTTGTTGCTACCCTATGCTCCATAGGTTGCGGTGCTATAGCGGGTGTTTTTACCGCGTGGTTATCTACCCACTTGCGTTTTATGAATTTACTATCAGGTATACTTACCATGACAGCCTTATATTCGATTAACTTGCGCATTATGGATAGGCCAAATATATCTCTGCTTCAGGAACCAACATTATTCGATGAATGGTTAAATAATATTTTTCCAAGCCTAGAACCAATTAATAACATTTTAATTCTGTTAGTTATCGTTTTATCTATAATATTATTGCTTAATTTTTTTCTAAAAACAGAAATTGGCCTAGCCTTACGAGCTACGGGAAACAACCCAATGGTTGCAAGAGCCCAGGGTATAAATGATAAGAAAATGATAATGCTTGGTTTGGCACTTTCTAATGCTTGCGTTGCCTTAGGTGGGGCACTATTCGCACAATCTAGCAGTTATGCTGATATCACCATGGGGGTAGGGACAATTATAGTTGGTATAGCGGCTGTTATTATTGGTGAAGCATTGATAAATACCAGTCGAATAAGCCGTGTACTGCTTGGCTGTATGGTTGGTGCAATAGTTTACCGCGTTGTCGTTGCCATGGCACTTAATACGGGTGGAAGCTTCTTAAGGGCATCGGACCTTAATCTTATTACAGCTTTTTTAGTTGGGCTCTTTATGCTTATTCCAGATTTTCGAAAGCTTTTAAAGGATAAGGCCTGATGATCCACTTAGAAAACGTTGATGTAACATTTGGTAAAGACCAAACCTTTAAACACGCCTTAAAGTCTATAAATTTACAAATTAACAATGGCGACTTTATTACAGTTATCGGTAGCAATGGTGCGGGAAAATCCTCTTTACTTAACGCGCTCTCTGGTGAAGTAAGTGTGAGGAGTGGCAAAATAACCATTGATAAAAAAAATATTACTAGTAAAAAAAGTTTCCAGCGGGCTTCTGATATTGCCAGAGTCTTTCAAGACCCCCTACAGGGCACCTTAAGTGAGCTAACAATAGCCGAAAATATGGCTTTGGCAGCAAAACGTGGCCAGAGGCGGTTCGTATGTAAAGCTTTTGGTACTAGCCAACGCCAAGTGTTTTCAGAAGCTTTAAAACAACTCAATCTTGGTTTAGAAAACCGTCTTGATACACCTATGAAAATGCTTTCCGGTGGTCAACGCCAAGCTGTTAGTCTTATTATGGCTTCCCTAAGCCCAATGAAACTATTATTGCTAGATGAACATACGGCCGCCCTAGACCCTAAAATTAGCCAATTTGTTATGCAGGTAACGAAAGATATTATATCAAAAAATGGTTTAACAGCCCTTATGGTTACCCATAGCATGAGGCAAGCCCTAGAGTATGGAAACCGCACTCTTGTTATGCACAATGGTTATATTATAGATGATCTAGATTCTGAAGCCAGAAAAAGCTTGACCATACAAGATTTAATCAAAAAATTTAACACCCTTGATTCAGACCGCATGCTAAGTGATTAGGTAGTGCTAGTTTTTAAAAGTTTTTTTGCTTGGAAATACAAAAATGGCAAAGACAACATATATGAAAAAATAATTACACATAAGGCAAGCCATGGAAAAGAAAAACTAAAGATAAAAAAGAATGAAATTAAAAGAATAACTAGCGGCACTTGATTTTTTGTTAAGGAAATATTTTTTAGTGAGAATGTAGGAATGGCGCTAATGGTTACAACACAACTAACAAGCACAACAATTGCGCACAAAAATGCCTGAAGAGGCTCTAGGCTGAAAGCTTTAGCAAAAATAAACGGTGATAACGTTAAAATCGCACCTGCTGGTGCAGGCGCCCCCACAGCATAAAAGTTCGACCACATCGGTTTTTTTGCTTCATCGTCAAGCATAACATTAAAGCGCGCTAACCTTAAAACCACACAAACGCAGTAAAACATACATATAGCCCAACCAAAACGCCCTAGGGATCTTAGTTGGTATAAATACATAAAAAGAGCTGGTGCAACCCCAAAACTAATGGTATCGGCTAAGGAATCAAGCTCTGCCCCAAAGGAACTTGTTGTGTTTAATAGGCGGGCAACTTTGCCATCTAGCCCATCAAATACACAGGCTAAAAATATGGCAATTGCCGCAGATAAAAAATTACTTTCTAGGGAAAAACGAATACTAGAAAGCCCACTACATATGGCCATTACAGTAATAAAATGTGGAATTAATGTATTAATCTTAAACAGTTTGTGTCTAAGCATTTCTTTCTTAGGAAGAGGTGTTTTTTTTTTCATCAGGCCCTATCGCCACTCATTTTTTTATAGGGTTTCAAAAGAATAAGAAAGGTTAGGTGCCGTAAGGTCACATAATATTGTTTCACCTGCAATCATTCTTTGCCCTATACCCACTAAAGGTTCTGCACCTTCTGGTAAATATACATCTACCCTGCTGCCAAATCTAATAAGGCCAAAAACAGAACCAGATTTAACCTCATCCCCAGCATTAATGGCACACTGTATACGCCGTGCAATTAACCCAGCAATTTGAACAAAAACAATTTTTTGCTTTTTTGGTGTCACTAAGACTATGGAATTTCTTTCATTTTTATCACTTGCTTTATCAAGAGATGCATTTAAAAATTCACCTTCGTGGTAAATAATTTTTTCTATCTTTCCTGCTATCGGAACCCGATTAACATGCACATCAAAAATATTAAGAAAAGTGCTAACCCTTATTACCTTTTTTTTACCAATATCTAATTCTTCGGGTGGTAAAACTTTTTCAATAGCACAAACCACACCATCAGCAGAGGCAAGGACCAAACCTTCTTTTTGGGGAACTTGCCTTTCGGGGTTACGAAAGAAATAAAAACACCATAGGGTAAGAACTGCTCCAATCCAACCAAGGACACTACTGATCATAGCCAAAAGAAACGAAACAGCAGCAAATATTGCAACAAATTTCCAACCATCGGGGTGAATTAAGCGATTAAAATTTAAATTTAGCATTAAGTTTAATGATGTAATAAATATACCTAGACTTTGGCAATATATTGGAAAAAATTCAAGTATTTATGAATAATTAGGTAACCAAATTTTTCATAGCAGGTCTGCGCGGTCTAAATTATTGTTTCTCAAAAAAACGAATATGTGGTTTAGAAATCTTAAAAAAAACTATATTGGCAGGGGCAGAGGGGCTTGAACCCACAGCCTTCGGTTTTGGAGACCGACGCTCTACCAATTGAGCTATACCCCTATCGACAAGAAGTCTTAGTGTATATGTAAAATAACTCTGTTATCATTGTCCAGTAAATAATGCATTAATTTAAAAAATGAAATTTAAGGCAATTTTATTTGATTTTGATGGTACCTTGGTCGATTCATGGCCAGCCATAGAAAAAGCAATGAACGCTACTCTTCAAGCTTTTTCATTGCCGCAAATGAGTTCCGAAACAATTCGCGATCGTGGTCAGCGTTCTGCCAGGGAAAGTTTTTCAGAGCTTTTTAAAGAAAAAACTACGGAAGCACTAAGTGTGTTTTATCAAAATGTTACCCTTTTTCAAGATGAATTAGCAGCATTTCCTGGCGCTATTGATGGCGTTAAAAACTTACAAGAAAAAAACATTTTTGTAGGTGTTATAAGTAATAAAAAAAATACCGTTTTAAAAAAAGAATGGCATAGTTTAGGTTTTCCAAGCTGTGAATGTTTAATTGGCTCTGGGGATAGTAGCCATGATAAACCCCATCCCGCCATGGCCAATTTGGTTAAAAAAAACTACGCCATAGACCTAAAAAATACCCTTTATGTAGGTGACACCCCAACCGACTGGGAATTTGCAGAAAATTCTGGTTCAAAACCCATTGCGATTGGAAATATGCCATGGCACAAACCAGTAAAACGTTTTTCCACTGTGTTGAATTTTTTCAATAATTTGGATTCTATTTAAACAAGACCACTGCATAAATTCATTAAAAGTACTTAATTCCTGTAATAAAGAAGTTTCAGGGATAAGCGATGTCATTTACACAGGCCTTCACACCTTTACTCACATGAAAACAGCTGGGGTGAAGATAAGGTGATAGAACGGGTTTAAGCTTGGCAAAAAGACGCAATACCTGTTCACGGCCCACTTTCCTAAAGTGCTCACATCCTGTGTTATGGTGCCAAACGGTTTTCATCAACCACCCTTTAATCAAAGCGAAATAACCGCTTTAGACTTAATGTATGCAGTGGTCTTTTATTGTGGAACTAGATATTTTACGTCGGGTGGTGAGGGGAATTAGCTCTAAATATTTACCCTAAATCCCAAATGTGTAATTATGCAGGAGACTTTTATTTGACATTAATATTACTTGCGCAGCTGATCAATTAACTAACTTGCGGCGCCATCATTAAGGATATTGCCGCCAAATAAATCACCCCTAAAGCCATTTTGTTGTGGTGATGAAACTGAATAGATAGAGGTTTGGGGTTGATCTGCACTAAATGCAAATTCTGAGTTTGAAGCTGGGTTTAATTCCTGCGAACTGCTGCCTGCTGTTTCAATATTTAAATTCGAAGTGGTATTTGGGGCGTCGTATGATCCTTGATTTGTTGTAACAGGGTTCATTGACGTTTGTAGGCTTGCTGCTACTTGTTGATTTGAATTTTGTGTGCTTGAATTTTTATCTATAAGTTGTTGAACAAGCAGTTCTACATGGTTTAATTTTTCTACAAGATCTTGATCATGTTTATCACTTTGCACTTGACCCTGTTGAAGATTTTGCGCTTGATTTTTAAGGGCATTCAAAGCCTTGTTTTCTTGTTTAAGTAACGCGGTGTTCGATGCTAATTCTTGCTCAAAATTTTGACCTTTAGGTTGCGACTGATCACTTCTGAGTTCAGCAATTTCTCGTTGAAGCGCTTCTTCATGTTTTTCAAGGTCGGAATTTTGCTGAGCCATTGTTTGCCGTATAGCTAGCAATTGTTGTTTTTCCATATCTTGTAAAGCTGTGTTGTTTGAGGTTATTTCTTCCTCAAGTGATGTTAATAACTGGGTATTTTCTTGTTGTTGCATCTGTTCACCTGGCTTTTCAGATTGCAGCAGTTGGTCTTGTCTTTGTTTCTTGATTTTCATTGCAACTTCCCCAAGGCGAGGACGCTTTTTTCTTGGGTTTTTACTGAGTTCGCTTTGTTGTAGTTGTTCTTCAGCTTGATTTTCAGGCATTGGTTGAGGGCCAAATTCTACTGGCTCAGGCTCTTGTTGAGGTGCTGCTTGCTGTTGCGCATGGTGTTGCTGTTTTTCTGTTTGAGGTTCAGCAGTATCGCTTTGCTCGCTTGGATCTTCTTGATAGTTTTCAGGCCTTGGGGCAGGGCTAAATTCTGCTGGCTCAGGTGCTTGTTGTATTGCTTCTTGCTGTTGCGCATGGTGTTGCTGTTTTTCTGCTTGAGGTTCAGCAGTATCGCTTTGCTCGCTTGGACCTTCTTTAAAGTTTTCAGGCTTAGG
>CAYGPH010000034.1:0-14088 GCA_964351815.1 uncultured Verrucomicrobiales bacterium
ATAGCTGTATGGAGGTTATCAACAGCAGCCTCTAGCGTTGTAGGCACTCCTACTGTATCTATACGATTCCTTTCAATGATTATTTTACCATCTATGTCACCGTAAACAGGTCCCAAAACTGCTATAACTGCATCAGTTGCTCCATCAAGACTTATTGATTGTGCATCTAGCTTTAATCTAATACGTTCTGAATCTGGCATATCTGCAATTTCCCTTGCGCTCTGCACAGATTCTAATGTTTTTCCTGCCAGCAATTCTTCACTAAGCAATCCAAAAGCTATAGTTCCAAGAAGTAATGCCTTCTTAATGTTTTTCATAAATGTCCTTATCAAAAATTTAACATACATTTATCACATCATAATTTAAAAAGTTAATCAAATTTTATTTAATTATTTATTTTTTGCTTTTTAAATGAAAAAAACCTGAAAAAAAACCTATGGCTATTAATTGCTGATTAAGATTTTCTGGCCTAAACTAATTTTTAACCCTATGGAAAAAATAGAATTCATGTTAAGTGATTACTTTCCTATTTTCGTGTTTTTAGCGATCACCTTTGGTTTGGCCACTGCCCTATTGGGGGTTTCGTGGTTGCGGGCAAAGCAAAAGCCCTATGGGCAAAAAAATGCCCCCTATGAATGCGGCTTTGATGCTTTTGATAGTGTAGAATCGAATGCACGTAAGCATTTTGATATTCAGTATTACTTAATTGCCATGTTATTTATTATTTTTGATTTGGAAATTGCGTTTCTTTTTCCGTGGGCTGTAAGTTTAAAAACCATTGGTTGGCCGGGTTTTTTTTCAATGATGATTTTTTTAACCGTGTTAACCATAGGGTTTCTTTATGAATGGGTGAAAGGAGCCCTAGATTGGCAATGATAGGAAATGGAAAAGATTTTGGGCTGATGAAAAATGGCCTTCCCAGGAATTTGCCCAGGGATATGCAAAACGAACATCAGTTGTTTGGTGCGGTGCAAAACGAACTTTCTGATAAGGGCTATATTTTAACCAAATTAGACCAGCTTTCAGCTTGGGCCCAAAGTGGCTCCCTTTGGCCCATGACCTTTGGTCTCGCCTGTTGTGCCGTAGAAATGATGCATTCTGCCGCAAGCCGTTATGATATTGATCAATTTGGCTTGGTCTTTCGCCCATCACCAAGGCAATCGGATGTGATGATTGTTGCCGGTACCTTAACCAATAAAATGGCGCCAGCCCTTCGCAAGGTTTACGATCAAATGCCAGAACCCCGTTGGGTTATTTCCATGGGAAGTTGCGCCAATGGCGGTGGCTACTATCATTATTCCTATTCCGTTACCCGCGGCTGCGATAGAATTATTCCGGTAGATATTTATGTGCCTGGCTGCCCGCCAACGGCAGAGGCTTTATTATACGGCATCATGCTATTGCAACAAAAAATTGAGGGCATACGCACCTAGGAACAATTTATAGGAACTATTCATAGGAATATTTATTTCGCAGGGCGTATGGGGTAGTGTTGAGGCGTTGTCATGTGGCTTAAGCTATGGCGAATTACACTCATTATATATATATGTATTTATAAATAGTATTCATGCCTGATAGCTAGTTAAGGATTCTGCCTTTTTTTATGAACTGATGAAACCCAAAAAGGCTTAAGGATCATCCTTAAGTAATCCTTGCAAAAAAGACGCACTATACAAGAAACACTTGCAATTTAACAAAGATTACTTGTATAAGTATATCCTGAACATTATTATAAACTTGATTAATTTCACTTATCATTGAATGGCAAAAGAAGACCTTATAGAATTTAGCGGCGTTGTAACGGAATTGTTACCAAATGCCACATTTAAAGTTGAATTAGAAAATGGACATGTTATTCACGCCCATACATCTGGAAAAATGCGTAAAAATAGAATTCGCGTTCTTGCCGGTGATAAAGTAACGATTGAAATGACCCCCTACGACCTTTCAAAGGGCCGTATTACCTTCCGCCAAAAATAAATTTTACCCCCCTTGTAGTTTTTTCTCGCTTAAAAGAGAAAAATTCGTTAATAAAAAGATATGCGTACTCTTCATTATTACCCCCTGTGCCCTTTTTCCCGTAAGGTTAGATTAACCATGCATGAAAAGAAGTTGGAATTTAAGCCCCTATGGGAAAACTTTTGGGAAAAAAAGCCACAATTCCTTATGGTCAATCCTTTAGGTTTTTTACCAGTTCTTACGGAATTAAATGGTAAAGTTTACACCGATAGTTTAGCTATTTGTGAATACCTAGATGAAGCTTACCCAGAACAGCGTCTTATTGGCGACAATATTCATGATCGCTATGAAGCGCGTCGGTTAACCATTTGGTTTGATACAAAACTTGCACGTGATGTTACATTAACCATTTTATGGGAAAAAGTTTTAAACCGACTTTATGCTCGCTTCAAAGGGCAAACAAGCAGTGTTGGGCCTAGGTCAGACGTTTTACGTGCCGCTAAACACAGCCTTGATTCACACTTAAAATATATAGCTGGCTTGCTAGAACAGCATAATTGGATTGCCGGAGAAAACATAAGCCTAGCAGATTTAACCCTTTGCGCTCACCTAAGTGTGCTTGATTACCTTGGGGAAGTACCATGGGAAAAACACCTATCGATTAAAAATTGGTACGCCTGCCTAAAATCACGCCCTAGTTTTCGTAGTTTGCTAAAGGATAAAGTTCCCGGCTTAAGCCCAAGTGAATCTTACGCTGATCTTGATTTTTAAATTTCCCTGTCTATTTTTAAACAGATAAATTAGCATTATAAAAACTTAGTTCTGTTGATAAGCAGTAACTTAAACCTATCAATATATGGAAACACAAAAAGCTAAATCCACCACTAGGAGTTAAAAGTTTTACTGCTTTGTTTTTTTCAAAAAATCTACAAGCAAACTTTCTTCAAGATTTAAAAGTTTTTCTGCGCGTTTTTGATTTTCAAGTAAATAAGGTAGCATTTTATTGTAGGTTTTTGCATTTAGGCTGTTAACTTTTTTAATTAAATCAATAGGGTCTGTGGCTATTATTATGCCGCGATGATCAAAGTAATTGGCAATATTTGGACAACCAATATAAATTGGCACGGATAGAGCCATAAAGCAGTCTAGAATTTTTTCCGAAAAATAATTCTCTTGCACGGAATTTTCTATGGCAATGGAAAATTGTTTTTGAAATAAATTTTCCTTAGAGCTCGTTGGCATAGCATGCTGCCACATAGCTTTTGGAAATTTTTTAATATCACGATTCGATAAATAAAAAGCACGTGGCATTAGAATTTGTTCCTGCCAATCCCACAAATCTTTTCGGTAATAAAGCACAAGGTTTGGATTCTTTTTAAAATTATTAAAATTTTTCTGCCCTAAACTTAGCAAATAACTAACCCCATATTGCTTTGGTTTTTTTGTGGTTTGTTTACTAACGGTAACATGCATATACCCAGGTATAATTTTTTGGTTAGGTACGTCAATGTCACTATTGGTAAAAACTAAATCAAAACCAGGTGCTAGTTCACCCATACGTTGTTTAAACACATAGGGTGTAGTACCTAAAGTTTTAGCAAAAACCACTGGCTCATCACAGTAATGGGCAATGTTTATCATTAGGGGGTTAATTTTGCCAACTTTGTACCACTTAGTATAGTTATACAATCTGTGCATTACGTAAGATGTACCATTTTTTTCTAACCAAGTCATAGGGGCAGAAACTTTTACATGCTCGGATTTTTTTAAACCTGCTGCAGCATATTTTTCAGGTTCTTGTAAAAAAGGACTTTGATAAAAATCTAAATTCAAATTATTTTTTTTCTCTATGATTAAGCCACGTTTTAGCTGTGGGTTAAACGGCTGTAAATCAACATTAGAAATATCACTTGGCAAAATAAGTTTCACCTGAAAGCGTTTTTGCCTTAAAAGTGCCTCAACGGCTATCCAAGCACGAAAAATTTGATGATGATTTGCATAAACAATAACCTTGGGTAATTGTGTGGCATCAAATACCGGTTGTTTTAAATAATCAACTAAGGGATTTCCAGCGCAATGGAAAATGCGTTCTTTATAAAGTTTCGCTTTAAACCAAGGATTTGGATTAAAGTCACCACCTAAAAAGTGGCCAGATCTGCGAATAAAGTGGTCTATAGGTTCTTCGCCAGTCTTTCGAATTTCAGCAGCATAGTGTGCACGATAATATTTTTCATCGAAATAAGGTGATATTAAATCTTTTTTATTGGTATGGTTATTGTTAAAAAAAGCGGTTGTTGAAAAATAAGCATTAGTAAATGGCTCTGGGTACTTATAAATGGTTAATGAGGAAACAACAATTAAAAAAATAACAATTTTATAAGGATTTTTTTTAAATAAACAATAAAATCCTTTAAAAAATTTTAAAATTACTGCATCTATTGGGCTTTTAATAGGGTCTGTCATTTCATTGCCTGTTAAATTAACTTTGCGACTGCCATTGGCCGTCTTTTTTTTGCAACCAAATTTTCGCTGAATCTATGGGGAATTCTTTTATGCTTTTAAGATTATCTTCTTGGGTAGCATCAAAAAAAATAAGAATTTTATCGTAATTTTGCTTATCCTCTGCCTTTAAAGATTCTTTATCATTTAAAACCAAGATACTCGCTTGTGTAGGGTTGTCTGTATCTGTTGTTAGCCATATGGGTTGCTGATTGTGGGTATTTTCAGGATCATGCTTTGAACCGTGGGGCAAAAAACCCATGGTTGAATAGGTCCATAAAATTTTATCGTATTCATGAAGTTCATTAATATGGCTTAGGCGAACTACAGCATACTTTCTTTGGGCCATTACTTTTTCTAAAATTTTAGCAATTGCCTTGGGCATGGGTGTAGCTGTTATACCATAAAAACTAATATCGGCCATTTAATCTAAAACAATTTTGCAGTGATTATTTGTTATTTGTACAAAACCAGAATGACAAGAAATTTTTTTTTGTGTATTTTCCTTATCGGTAAATATAATTTCACCTGGCTTTAGTGCCAACTGCATAGCTTGGTGATGGGGCAAAATTGTTTCAACTCCGCCTAAACCTGGAACAGAAACTGAAAACACCGAACCTGAAAACAGTTGATCGCTACTTTTTAAAATATCAAGATTTAACATAATCGTGTTACTCCTACTTGGCTAGTTGATCTGCAAGAATATGCAAATGAAAGTGTGGAACTTCTTGTTGACCAAAATCTCCCATGTTGGTTATAAGCTTATAGCCACCAACATGTAATTTATGTTCAGTAATAATTTTTTCTACAGCCTGCCAAAACAAGGTTTTTTCATTCTCTGGCGCATTAAGTTGAAAATCGTGAAAATTATCATAATGTTTTTTTGGAATAACTAACAAGTGCAAGGGCGCTTTTGGATCTATATCGTGAAACACCAAAACTGACTGATTTTCATGAACAACTTTGGCAGGGATATTGCCGTTCACTATTTTGCAAAAAATATCCATAACACAAACCAATAATACATCTTTCAAAAATTAGCAGCTACACATGTGAACAACAACATTTTTCACAAAAAATTTTTTTTATAAAATTCAACCGCACCACCTTCTTTTAGGCTTTTAATTATGCCAGTATGGATATTATTTTTAGCATATTCGTTTATGTTTCGTTTTTATAATTTGGCCAATAGCTTAACAATATTAAGAATTGTTTTAGTACCCATAATTTTATTTTCACTAATTATTGATACGCAATTTATGCGTTTAATAAGCGTAGTATTGTTTATTTTTGCATGTATTACTGACTATTTAGATGGTTATGTGGCAAGAAACTTTAACCAAATCTCACGTTTTGGTGAAATGCTGGATCCAATTGCTGACAAACTTTTAATAGCATTAACACTTGTTATGTTAGTGGGCTTTGGAAAAATATCTAAAGTTAGTATGTTTGCTGTTATTATTATTATTGGCCGTGAAATTCTTGTTTCAGGCTTAAGGGAATATCTTGCGGAACTAAAAATAAGACTCACCGTAACGACCTACACAAAAATAAAAACTTTTTTGCAAATGTCTGCTGTTAGTTTAATAATCTTTTTACCTAAGGATAATGTACCGCTTTACATTCGTGTTTTTAGTGAAATCATGCTTTGGAGTGCTGCAATTATTACTTTATACAGTGGCTGGATATATTCTAAAACAGCCGTTGAAGAGACTTTTATTAAGAATAAAGAAAATACTTAAGAATGGTGCGGCCAAGAAGACTCGAACTTCCAAGGGCTTGCGCCCACAACGACCTCAACGTTGCGTGTCTACCAGTTCCACCATGGCCGCACTTAACTTAATTTTTATCAGAGTTATTTTAAAAGAACAATTGTTTTTCAGCGTGCTGCTGTTAAAAAAACTTAACTGCTATAACTCAGTGATTTTTATTGAGCCTGTATTGGTGCAGGATTCACCACCTGCAAAGGTAAAGGTGGAAAATATGTACGCCTTATAGATGTTTTGTTATATGTAGTGAAGCCTCTAGTTTCGTCAAAATAACCATGTTCTTCATTTGACATTTGATAAATTGCATTAAGTAATGCCTCTGCATCACTATAAGAACCGCAGTATTGATCAAATAGGTTTTTAGGGAATTGATAAATCATTTCAATGTTATTGGATGATGTCGTTGGTTGTAAGTTAAAATTGACGTAAACCATACTATTTAAAGGCGGTTCAGTAAGTTCATGGGTATCACCACATGCATTTAAAAAACAAAGGAAACTTATAATTAGTAGGGAAGTATATTTCATATCTAAAACTTTTTTAACTAATAATTAATTATGTGTTGTATATTTATAACATAATAACTATATAAAGCAATATAATAATTAAGGATTAGTAAACCACATGAAAAATGTTATAAAAAATAACCCGATATTCCAATCTTTTTTTTACGAAAAAACAAAAAATCCTCAATTTTGGGTTTTTATAAAATTTATATGGGCACAATCATGGCGTGTTTTTTTGATTTTTATTGGATTATTTATGACCATATTTTTAGTCACATGGACTTTATCTCTATTAAACATAATTTCCGTTGATCATTTGACAATTATGATTGATATGGCAAGCAACCGATCAATTATTTCAGGAATTATAATTGAGATTCTATTCTTTCCTATTTGTTTATATATTTTTAAGCTAGTATCGAATAAAAATTATACTACTTTTAAAGTTGTTTGGCAGGAAAATCCAGGAAAATCCATATGGCATAAACACTATTTAATGCCTCTTCTTATACAATGGTTTTTCAGTTTTGTTTTATTAGTTATGGAAAAAATTTTTGATATTAACCTTTTTGGCGTATTTGTATTATCACTAGTTACTTCTTACCTAATGTTTACTTTTAAAGTAATGCCATTCAGCCTTGAAGCAAAAAAATATGAGGTCATCCTTGCTGAATAAGAATATGCAACTATAGTTGCAACATTATAATACGCCCCCCGAAAAATAGAACAGTTGCAAGAAGAATGGTTCAAGGCCCCTGCATAATTGATGTTATATTAAATTAGGGTCAAAAAAATATTAAAAGTAGCGAATCAAAGACATTTGTAATTTACGTAATGTGCATTCTTGGTAACAATATTTGTATAAAGGCAGATGAGTATTTCAAAAGCCAAATCAGCAATTATGCAGGGGTCATATTTTAATATTTTCTTGAAATAATTTTTCCGTAAAACTTGCGACTTTTATTGGGTGATGATACATTTCGATAAATATTAGTTTAAATTAATTTATATGAAATTTTCCCCTATAATAAAATATTTCGGCCTTACCCTTTTCCTTAATAATTTGGTTTTTCAAGCTTATGCTTCCGATTCGACAATAACTCCAACTGAGGCTTCTTCCCTCAAAGAAGTATCTGCAGAAGCTCCATGTTTTACGCCATATATTATTGACCACAGTCAATTAGTATCGTCAAAAGAAATAATCAAAAAAGGTTTTCATGAACATGGATGCATAGCCATAAGTAACGTTGCTAATTTTACAGAATTTAAAGATGCCTATGTTCAGGCTATGAAAGGCTTTGCTGCCTTACCGGTTGAACTGCAGGCCCTGTGCACTCCTCAAAAACCAGAAGCATTAGGTTGGTCAAGGGGTATAGAAACTTTTCACGGAAAAACGGATACCTACAAAGGCTCTTACTATAGTTGGTTTTATAATCAGACAGAACAAGATGGCCACCGAAAGCAAGAAAATATTTGGCCAGAGAATAAGATTACTCCGGAATTACTTGCCAAATCTTTAGGTAAGGAACAACTTTACAGGGAATATGCTGAGTATGACGGAAAAAAATCAGAAGATTTATCCCTTGAAGAAATGGAAAAATTTAAAAATATTTTGCAGCAAATTTTTGATGAAAATTTTACAGCCGCTACTAATGCAATCACCAGTTTTGAAGTTGCAACGCAAAACTTGGCAAGATTAATCATGCAAGTTGGCCAAGAAATTCTTCCGATAATTGACTATATGGAAAGTACTTGTGCGCTTTCCCGTGGGTTAGATTACAGTGCAATTCCAGAAGGGGAAGATGACGGTAATCCAAACTACTGTGGTGAACACCGGGACCACGGAATTTTCACAGGCTTATGCCCTGCTACTTATTTTCAAGATGGCGAAAAAGTTAGCAAACCACAGGGCGCTGGTTTGATGATAGAAGGAAAATATGTCAACGTGCCAGATGATGTCATGATTTTCCAAATAGGAGAAGTGTTAGAACTTTTAACAAATGGCAAAATTCGTGCTACGGATCATCTGGTTCGTAAGCCTATGGATAAGGGTACTAGGGTTGAACGTATTACAATGGCTGTTTTTTTTGATCCTATCGACCATAGCAAAACCATTTCGTGTGATAATCAAGCTGTATTATCAAAATACCTAGATAGATTTAAAAACGGTATGACCTACGGTGAATGGCATCAAGCATCCTTGGAAAAATATGCGAAGAACCAAAAAAAATAGCCGTTATCTGTTTAAATAACCTTATTGTTAAATAGCTTTAGGAATTGTTTTCTAAAAGCTTTAGCCTTTCCAGGTGGCGTTGGTCTTGATCTGCCGTTGTGTTGAAAAAAACTTTTAAACATTGTAAGGCTAGGGGCAAATCCACATAGTCTGCACCCAAACACAGCACATTAATGTGGTTGTGTTGCCGTGCCCTTTCAATAATTTCTGGGCACCAGCTGCTTAGGGCGCGAACACCCTGAAAACGGTTAGCTGCAATTGCCATACCTGTACCGCTACGACAAATGAGTGCACCAAATGCATTTGAATCAGCTTGCACAATTTGTGCAAGTTTTTTTGCATAATTTGGATAATGACAAGGTGTTTTTGAATCAGGACCAAGATCAGTAAAATGAAAATCTTGGCTTTCCAATAGCTGCTGCTTAAGGTCAAAGCCACCATGATCACTAGCTATGTAATAGGTGTGGTCTTTTATCATCATTTTGTGGTAGTTTAATCCTTTGACCAAGTATACAAACAATATATGAAATTACGCAATATTGCTATCATCGCCCATGTGGACCATGGTAAAACAACACTCGTAGATAACCTTTTAAAACAAAGCGGAACATTTCGAGAAAATCAGCAAGTGGCTGACCGGGCTATGGATAGTAACGACCTTGAAAAAGAACGGGGTATTACTATTTTAGCAAAATGCACATCTGTTGAGTGGCAAGATTTCCGAATTAATATTGTAGACACACCTGGTCACGCCGATTTTGGTGGTGAAGTAGAGCGTATTTTAACGATGGTTGATGGTGTCGTTATGCTTGTTGATGCTGCCGAGGGACCATTACCACAGACAAAATTTGTTTTAGGTAAGGCATTAAAACTTGGCCTACAACCCATGGTTGTTATTAACAAAATTGACCGCCATGATGCCAGAGCAGATGAGGTTTTAGAAGAAATTTTTGACCTTTTTATTGCGATGGATGCAAAACCTGATCAATTAGATTTCCCAGTTCTTTATGCCTCTGGCCGCGATGGTTGGGCCGTAAAAGAACTCGGCGAACCCCAAGAAAGCTTAACGCCGCTTTTTGAACTGATAACGCAACATGTGCCTGCACCTAAGCAAAAAGCAGAAGGACCATTTTCTATGTTAGCAACTACCTTAGAATATGACCCATATCTTGGTCGTATTCTAACGGGTCGTGTTGAAACAGGTTTTGCAAAAATGAACTTGGCTATTAAAGCCTTAAACCAAGCAGGGGAAGTAATAGAACAAGGGCGCATTAGCAAACTTTTAAGTTTTAATGGCTTAAACCGTGTTCCCGTAGAACAAGCGCAAGCAGGTGACATTGTAGCTATTGCTGGCCTTACAAAAGGAACAGTTGCCGATACCATTTGTGATTTAGCAATTGAAGAACCTATTAAAGCCCAACCAATTGATCCTCCAACCCTAGCGATGACTTTTGGAATCAATGATTCACCCCTAGCTGGACAAGAAGGTAGTAAATTAACGTCACGCATGCTGCGTGATCGCCTTATGAAAGAAGCAGAAGGTAATGTGGCTATTAAAATAAGTGAACTCCCTAGCCGTGATGCTTTTGAAGTAGCAGGTCGCGGTGAATTACAACTTGGTGTTTTAATAGAAACCATGCGTCGTGAAGGCTTTGAACTATCAATTAGTCGACCAAAGGTTTTGTATAAAACAGATGAACAAGGGAAAAAACTGGAGCCAATCGAAGAAATAGTTGTTGATGTTGATGATGAATTTAGTGGTGCTGTTGTTGAACAACTAAGTTTACGTAAAGCTGAAATGCAAGATATGATCCCATCTGGTGGTGGTAAAACGCGTATAATCTTTTACGGGCCATCACGTGGCTTAATTGGTTTCCATGGACTTTTCTTAACTATAACCCGTGGTACAGGCCTAATGAACCGTTTGTTTCATGGTTATGCACCTTATAAGGGTGAACTTTCTAGCCGCAAAAATGGTGTTTTAATCAGTACTGGCAGTGGCAATATTGTTGCCTACGCCTTGTGGAATCTAGAGGACCGTGGAACTATGTTTGTAAAACCTGGTGATAAAACCTATGAAGGCATGATTATCGGTGAACATAACCGCGACAACGATTTAGAAGTAAACCCCTTAAAAGCAAAGCAACTTTCAAATGTGCGTGCCTCTGGTAAAGATGATGCGATTAAGCTAACACCAGCAAAGGTAATGAGCTTAGAAGAAGCTATCACTTATATTCAAGATGATGAGTTAGTAGAGGTTACTCCTCAAACAATCCGTGTGCGAAAAGCTATATTGTGCCCACATGAACGCAAAAAAGCGGATAGGGCCGCTAAAAACTAATGGGAAAGCTGCTACCACTGGTAAGGTTACTGTTGCTTTACCAGCGGCAGCAGTGGTTAGTGCCGTTAGCATTATTTTTGTGGGTTTCGTGTATGCTGGCAAGCATGCTTGAGAGCATTAGTTTCACTACACAAATTATTGTAAGTCTTGTGATTGTTAATGTGTACGCTTTCCAACTTAATTTTGCTTCAGATATTCAGGCCTTAAACGATCACTGGCTTAAAAATCGCCATGACCCAATATTATATGTTTTTGGTTTGTTTCTGAGTGTTTCCCTAGGAATTTTTCCCTGTATTGGTTTAATCGCATTCTTAGGTATATCTTTTCAGCAAGTACTTATTTTTCAAATAATAATATTTGCCGGACTATTTACAATTATAGCTTTAATGCAAATATTACGTGAAACATATTCTTTGCATGTTTTGTTGTGGTGCTTGCCTTTACAGTCTGGTCTTATATTCCTTGGTAAGATTACTTGTGAAAATCCATCTACGCAAAGCTGGGTTGTATTAAGTGGCGCAGTTCTGGTTAATTTTGCAGCTTTATCTTTGTGCCTTGAACACTTTTATGGTCAAAAACAAACATATGAAAAATACGAGATTTAACAATGTTTTATAATGCCCCACAATTTTGGCGACACAATTCTTGGATAAGCAAAGTTCTACAGCCGCTAAGTTATATATATCGCTTTATTTCACTTGTAAAATATAGGTCTACAAGGCCAAAAAAAGTGTCGGAACCCATTATATGCGTTGGCAATATTGTTATGGGCGGTGCGGGAAAAACGCCGGTTGTGCTAGCGTTAATTGATTTACTTCATAAAAAAGGTTTTAATCCCCATGTTTTAAGCCGTGGATATGGGGCTGTTGTTAAGGAATCCGTAAAGGTTGAACCTAAATCCCATAATTATTTACATGTGGGTGATGAGGCCCTTTTACATGCAAAAAAAGCACCAACCTGGGCTGGAAAGAATCGTTATTTATCAGCCAAATTAGCGATTCGTGATAGTGCAGATATCATTATTATGGATGATGGTTTGCAAAACAACTCACTTACAAAAAGCCTATCTATTTTAGTAATTGATAGTTACCAAGGTATTGGAAATGGAAAGGTTTTTCCAGCTGGTCCATTACGCGAATCATTAAAAGCGGGCTTAAAAAAAGTTAATATGGTCATTATTATAGGCGATAAAAAAATAGATATTGCGACTGATAAACCAATATTTTATGCAAAAATGGTAGCAACGAAAAAAATAAAACCAAGGTCGATAATTGCTTTTGCTGGCTTAGGGTACCCAGAAAAATTTCGGCATACTTTAAAAGGATATGGTTTTGAGGTAAAAAGGTTTTTTCCCTTCCCTGATCATCACCCTTATACACGGACAGATATGGAAAAAATGTTGCGCTATGCAGAAAAAAGTGGACTAGACCTTATTACAACTGAAAAAGATATGCTTCGTATTCCCTTACGCTTTCAAAAAATGGTCAAAAATTTTCCTATTGAATTAAAGTTTGATGAGGAAGAAAATTTTTTAAAATTAATCTTAAAGGAATTAAAAAAAACCAGTATATGATTTAAGCTTACAAATAATTAATTCAATTTTATAAAATTTTGTATGCGCTGTATTTTTTTTTACACAGATACAAGATTTTAAAAGTACAAATTTAAATAATATAAAAAAAAATTAAACAAAACATTTGCTAAACATCCTTTTATTTAATAATGTTTTCCAACTACAAACACTTTGAGTTCGATAATTGAAAAATAAATTCTTTTTTTATGTAATTTTTAGTTTGAACTTTTTTATAAATGCAGCAAATAACTATGATAATGACGGTTTTGAAGCTGCCGGCGCGACGCTTACTTTTAATCCTTTACTTAATAACCTAAGCTGCGAATATTATAAGGATCAAGAAAATTATTTTACACTTCGTGTTAATCATCGAAATGGCTATGTTGCAACTGATGGTGAGAAAGTGTTTGTTTATATAATTAATGCTTATAGTTTTAGCGGTGTCATGGTGTCTACATTTGCATGTGCATTGCCACGTTATACCTTGGATGATATTGATATTCATCCCTTTCTTAATAAGGATCAATTTATAAGCCAGGCAACAAAACTATTTGGAAAAATTGTTTTTTTAAACTAAACATTATTTTTCCTAGACAGCCTTTTATAAGAAACAAGCAAGTCAAATTATTTAAAACAGACAAGGAAAAATTCTTTTTGTACTCAATCTGAATGAAGTTTAGGAAATTATATAAAAAATTGGGCTAAACCTTATGTAAATATAAATTTTCTGTATCCAAATAAAGTTTTATATTTCCCATAGCTAGCTCAAGCCTTGACCAATCAATCATTTTTAAACCCCGTTTGTCTTGATGTTTTTACAGCTTTAATGAACTTATGCTGCGGTTTTCATATTGGGATTACAAATATGATGGTTTCCGAAGAGGTCTATTAAATAATGTCAAATTGAATAAGTGCTAAGTGTTGAAAATTACGTCGTTTAGAATGATCTCAAATTTTTTAAATGAATGCCAACCATGAGCTTTTGGCACTAAACTGGTTCCCAAATGTCTACCAAGGTATTATATGTCAAGGTTCCCTATCCTAATACAAATCTTCCTTTCCCAGTAGGTTTTACTATACCCTAATTAACACCACTTACTAAACCCATGTCCCCCAAACGGCTGAGAGATGCTTTTGTATATAGGTTTCAAAGCCTCCATCGTCTTGGAACAGTTGCACCATAGCGCTTATATCAGCTGCTATAACAT
>CAYGPH010000035.1:0-13246 GCA_964351815.1 uncultured Verrucomicrobiales bacterium
CCTACGACCTTCAGGTTATGAGCCTGACGAGCTACCGGGCTGCTCCACCCCGCGATATGTAGGTAATATAAGCTATACGAGATTTGTTTTCAATACTTAATTTGTACCAAATGTATTTTTATTTTTTTCATAAAAAAACCCCCTAGCTAGATTATAAGCTAAGGGGTTTTTATTAGAATTTATCTTATGCTAAGGCAGCAGAAGTTTTTTCTTCTAATTCAGCTTTAGTTTTTTTTGCATCCTTATGCTTAACGTTTGCAGCACTTAGGATAACGCGATCACGTTCATAGGCAACTTCCCTATACTGACGAACAATACTGCCACTTCCAGCTGGAATTAAACGCCCGACAATTACGTTTTCTTTTAATCCTTGAAGTGTGTCTACTTTGCCTGAAACAGCTGCTTCCGTAAGAACACGGGTTGTATCTTGGAACGATGCAGCAGAGATAAAGGAATTCGTGTGCAAGGATGCTTTTGTTATACCTTGTAGAATCGTAATCCCCTTACCAGGACGCTTACCTTCAGCAATAAGTGCACGATTTTTTTGGTCAAAAATAATGCGATCAACGTTATCACCAACAATGTAATTCGTATCACCAGAATCGAGCACTTGGGTTTTTTGGAGCATTTGTCGAACAATAATTTCGATATGCTTATCGTTAATCCCAATACCCTGCAAGCGATAAACTTGCTGAATTTCACTGACTAGGTAAACAGCCAAGGCTTCAACACCAAGAACACGAAGAATATCATGCGGCACTGGGTTTCCATCGACAAGTAAATCACCCCTACGAACGGTATCACCTTCTTGAACGATAATATGCCGACCACGAGGAATAAGATATTCAACCGGCTGCAAACTTTCATTTTCAGGTCTAATGATGAGACGACGTTTCGCCTTATGATCTTTACCAAATTCAATTAAACCGTCAAATTCAGCCATTATCGCTGCATCTTTTGGATGACGTGCTTCAAACAATTCAGAAACGCGTGGCAGACCACCTGTAATATCACGCGTTTTCATGGTTTCCCTTGGAATACGTGCAATTACTGTTCCCACATGTATCTCGTCACCATTATTCACAGCAATAACAGCATCTACGGCAAGGAAATAGCGCGCTTCTAAACCATTTTCAAGTTTAATAGGTTTGCCACTTGCATCACGTAAACTGATCATTGGGCGTAAATCACCACCAGTACGGCTACCACGGCTATCTATGACCGTACGGCTAGAAATACCTGTTGCATCGTCTGTAACCTCGCGAATGGTAACCCCTTCAATAAGATCTACATAATGAACAACACCTGCTTTTTCAGCAACTACGGGAATAGTGTAAGGATCCCATTCAGCAATTTTGGCGCCTTGCTCTATTTTTGCACCATCTTCGACCTGCAGTTTTGAACCATAAGGAATACGATAATGCACACGCTCTAGCCCTTGGTCATCAACAATAATAACCTCTGCATTACGTGCAATAGATAACAATTCACCATCACTATTTTTCACCAAACGCATGTTTTTAAATTTCACAAAACCTGGCATAGAGTTTTCTAAGCTTGATTGTTGCGCTCCACCTTGGGCAGCACCACCCATGTGGAAAGTACGCATTGTAAGCTGTGTACCTGGTTCACCAATAGATTGTGCTGCGATAACACCAACGGCTTCTCCTAGGTTAACCGGTGTGCCACGAGCTAAATCACGACCATAACAGCTTGCACAAATACCTTCTTCTGCTTCACATGTAAGCACAGAACGTATGCGTACTTCATGCATACCGCATTCAGAAATTGCATCTGCAGCTTCTTCACTAATAAGTTCCCCGTTTGTGACAATAATTTCTTTTGTAATCGGATTCTTAAGGGTTTCAGCGGCTGTTCGTCCAACAATACGGTCAGCTAAAGGTACAACAGTGTTTGCACCTTCAACCACGGAACGCATATGAATACCATTTGTCGTTCCACAATCGTATTCATTGATAATACAATCTTGTGAAACATCTACTAAACGACGCGTTAGATAACCAGAGTTAGCTGTTTTTAAGGCAGTATCAGATAAACCTTTACGCGCACCGTTGGTAGAAATAAAGTATTCTAAAACGTGCAGACCTTCTTTAAAGTTAGAAATAATAGGTGTTTCAATAATGTCACCGGAAGGCTTAGCCATTAAGCCACGCATACCTGCCATCTGGCGCATCTGCGTAACTGAACCACGAGCTTTAGAGTGAATCATCATGTAAACAGCATTAAAGTTATCTTTACCTTCATACTGTGACATTGCCTGGTACATTACGTCTCCAACCTTATCGGTACAACGCCCCCAAGCATCAACAACCTTGTTATATTTTTCCCCTTGGGTAATCAAACCATCAAGGAACTGTTGTTCATATTCAGCAACGGCTGATTTTGTATCGGCAATAAGTTTTTCTTTTTCTTTTGGAATAATAAGATCATCTTTACCAAAGGAAACCCCACTTTTTGTCATCCATGTGAAACCTAGCCCCATGATATTATCTACAAAAATCACAGTTTCTTTTTGGCCGCAGTGGCGATAAACTTCATCTACCAGCGTATTAATTTCGTTTGATGTTAATACCTGATTCACAAGTTCAAAGCTAAGATTTTTATGTTTTGGAAGGTAGCTATAAACAATTAAACGGCCTGGTGTAGTATCAACACGTTGATATTCTTCTTCACCTTTTTCATTAATCACTGTTATACGCGATTTAATTTTACTATGAACATGTAAATAGCCATTCATTATTGCTTGTTCTACTTCAGCAATATCAGAAATTAAGCTACCTTCCCCTGGCATACCGTCTGCTAAAAGACTTAGGTAATAAATACCAAGCACAATATCCTTTGAAGGAACAACAATTGGTCGGCCACTAGATGGGCTTAAAATATTGTTCGTAGACATCATTAGAACACGGGCTTCTAATTGTGCTTCTAATGATAATGGCACATGCACTGACATCGTATCACCATCGAAATCGGCGTTGAATGCTGAACATACTAATGGGTGCAATTGGATGGCTTTGCCTTCAATTAAAAGTGGTTCAAAAGCTTGAATACCTAAACGGTGCAAAGTAGGTGCACGGTTAAGTAATACAGGGTGTTCACGTATTACATCTTCTAACACATCCCACACTTCTGGTCTTTCTTGCTCAACCAAACGCTTTGCAGCCTTTAATGTGCTCGCTAAACCGTAGCGTTCTAGCCGTGCGTAAATAAATGGACGGAAAAGTTCTAGGGCCATTTTTTTTGGTAAACCACACTGGTGAAGTTTTAGTTCAGGTCCAACAACAATTACAGAACGACCAGAGTAATCAACCCGTTTTCCAAGTAAGTTTTGTCTAAAACGACCCTGTTTACCTTTAAGCATGTCTGCTAAGGATTTTAATGGACGCTTATTGGTTCCTGTGATTGCGCGCCCACGTCGGCCATTATCAAATAACGCATCTACCGATTCTTGAAGCATACGCTTTTCATTACGGATAATGATATCAGGCGCGTGTAGTTCCTTTAAACGTTTTAATCGGTTGTTACGGTTAATAACCCGACGATACAAATCGTTTAAATCTGAAGTAGCAAAACGACCGCCATCTAATGGCACTAAAGGACGAAGTTCCGGTGGAATAACCGGGATAACATCCATAATTAATGCTGTTAGTGGTGTTTCAGAATCTAGGAATGCTTCAAAAAGTTTTAAACGTTTAAGAACTTTTTTTCTGCGAATTTCAGAAGATGTTTCCACAAGTTCTATGCGAAGTTTATCACTTTCAGCTTTCGGATCCATTTGTTTTAAAAGCTCACGTAGTGCTTCAGCACCAATTCCCGCGGCAAATGCATCTTCACCATATTCATCTTGGGCACGCATTAATTCTTCTTCAGACAATATTTGCATGTAGCTTAGATCTGTCATTCCAGGATCTGTTACCACATGGTTTTCGAAATAAAGAATACGTTCTAAATCTTTTAAGGGAATATCCATTAACAAACCTAAACGGCTTGGCAATGATTTTGTAAACCAAATGTGGGCAATTGGTGCAGCTAGTTCAATATGCCCCATGCGATCACGGCGCACACGACTTAAGGTTACTTCAACCCCACATTTTTCGCAAACAACGCCGCGAAATTTCATGCGTTTGTATTTACCGCACAAGCACTCATAATCCTTAATCGGACCAAAAATACGTGCACAGAACAAACCATCACGTTCGGGTTTGAATGTGCGATAGTTTATGGTTTCAGGTTTTTTCACTTCACCATGAGACCAACCACGAATGGTTTCGGCAGAAGCAATTTTAATACGAATAGCATCAAAATCGGGGTTAACACCTTGTTGATGAAAATTACGTTGAAAATTTTGTGTCATTATATACCTATCTTACTGCTGTGTTTGTTCGAAAGTTATGTTCAATCCTAGGGAACGCAATTCTTTCGTTAACACGTTAAAGGATTCCGGAATTCCTGGTTGCATGTCGTTATCTCCACGCACAATTGCCTCATAAACACGCATACGCCCATTTACATCATCTGATTTAATGGTAAGCATTTCTTGCAGTGTATATGCTGCTCCATAAGCTTGTAGTGCCCAGCATTCCATTTCACCAAAACGCTGACCACCGAACTGAGCCTTACCACCTAGCGGCTGCTGGGTGACTAAGCTATATGGTCCGATAGACCTAGCATGAATTTTATCATCAACCAAATGGTGAAGCTTAAGCATATAAATATACCCAACCGTAACCTTACGATCTAATTGCTCTCCTGTGCGTCCATCTATAAGGGTTACTTGCCCCGAAGATGGAATACCAGCTTTTACAAGTTCGTGGTCAAGCTCTCCATGCTTAATACCATCAAAAACTGGTGTCGCAACGGGAACACCATATTTAAGATTACTGGACATTTCAAGCACTTCAGCATCGCTTAAATTATCAAGATCTTTACGATCTTCTTTTTTCGTGTAAATGTCAGCTAGTTTTGCTCGTACATCTTTCATGGAAGATTCATTAGCCTGGTATTTTTCAACCATTTCACTTATCTGACGCCCCATTCCTGCTGCTGCCGCACCTAAGTGCGTTTCAAGAATTTGCCCTACGTTCATCCTAGAAGGTAAACCAAGTGGGTTCAAAATAATATCGATTGGCGTCCCATCTTCTAAATACGGCATGTCTTCAACGGGAACAACCCTTGAAACAACACCTTTGTTACCGTGGCGTCCGGCCATTTTATCACCTGGCTGCAGTTTGCGTTTAACCGCAACAAATACTTTAACTGATTTAAGCACTCCCGGTGGAAGCTCGTCTCCACGGCGCAGTTTCTCCACACGGTCTTCAAAGGTTGCTTTTAACTCGTTAATAGAGAAATCAAATTGCTCACAAATTGCCTCATAATCTTTCATTGCAGAAGCATCAGCAACATTAATTTGGCGCAGGTAGGTGATGTTTAGCTCTTCTAACGTTTGACTATCAAGCTTTGTGCCTTTTTTCATTCCCTTTGGTCCACTAACCAATTCATGATTCTTAAACAGTTCTTGAAGCTGCTGCTTGAAACTGTTTTCAAGAATTTCTTGTTCTGCATCACGGTCGGTTGCCAAACGTTCAATTTCTTGACGTTCTAGGGCTATAGCACGCTCATCACGTTCAACGCCCCGACGGGAAAAGACGCGTACTTCTACAACTGTTCCAGATGTCCCTGGCGGCAAGCGTAGGGAGCTATCTCGCACATCAGAAGCTTTTTCACCAAATATAGCACGCAACAATTTTTCTTCTGGTGTTGAAGGCGCTTCACCCTTTGGTGTGACCTTACCTACTAGAATATCACCTGGATTTACATCTGCACCCACATAAATTATACCTGCTTCATCCAAGTTGCGCAGGGCTTCTTCACCTACATTAGGAATATCACGAGTAATATCTTCGTTACCTAACTTGGTATCACGAGCCATAATTTCAAATTCTTCAATGTGAATTGATGTAAACACATCGTCTTGAACTATACGTTCAGAAATCACAATTGAGTCTTCGAAGTTATAACCTTGCCAGGATAAGAAACTTACCAAAACGTTACGCCCTAAAGCAAGCTCACCTAAATCCGTTGCAGGACCATCGGCGATAATATCATTACGTTTAACGATATCACCTTTTTTCACTAGCGGACGTTGGTTTATACAGGTGCTCATGTTGGAGCGTTGAAACTTCAATAGGTTATATATATCAACACCTGAACGGTTATCTTCTGTTTTTTCTGTAACCCGAACAACAATGCGCTTACCATCAACACGGTCAACAACACCATCACGCTTTGCCGTAATTACTGCACCTGAATCTTTTGCAACAATGGATTCCATACCTGTGCCAACCAATGGTGCTTGTGCCTTTAACAAGGGTACAGCCTGACGTTGCATGTTAGAACCCATTAACGCACGGTTAGCGTCATCGTTTTCAAGGAAAGGAATTAATGATGCAGCCACAGAAACAAGTTGTTTTGGTGAAACATCGATATAATCTACGCTTGCACGGGGGAATATACCAAATTCACCAGATTTTCGACAAGTAACAAACTCTTCCTTAATGTCGCCATCCTTATCTAAATCAACACTTGCCTGACCAATAATATAGCGGCTTTCTTCAAGTGCATTCATGTACACAACTTCATCGGTAACTTTACCATTATCCATTTTGCGGTAGGGGCTTTCAATGAAACCATATTTGTTTACACGCGCATACGTTGCTAATGAATTTATGAGACCAATGTTTTGACCTTCTGGGGTTTCAATAGGGCATATTCTTCCATAATGTGTTGGGTGAACATCGCGTACTTCAAATGTCGCCCGATCACGAGATAAGCCACCAGGCCCTAGGGCTGATAAACGTCGCTTGTGCGTAATTTCAGATAGGGGGTTTGTTTGGTCCATGAACTGCGATAACTGTGAAGAACCAAAGAACTCACGCAAGGATGCAGAAACAGGTTTAGAATTAACCAGGTCATTAGGCATGACTGAATCAATTTCAACGGAGCCCATGCGCTCGCGGATGGAGCGTTCCATGCGAACCAAACCAATTCGGAATTGATTTTCAAGCAACTCACCAACGGAACGAACCCTTCGGTTTGCTAAGTTATCAATATCATCAATTTCACCTTTGCCATCGCGAAGGGCAAGCAGGGTGCGAATCATTTCCAAAATATCAGCGCGCGTTAATATGCGTACATCATCAGGAATGTCTAGGCCTAAACGTGCATTCATTTTTACCCGACCAACTGCAGATAGATCATAGCGTTCGGGATCAAAAAACAGGGCATTAAACAGAATTTCTCCACCTTCAACGGTTGGTGGTTCACCCGGACGTAGGGTTCTGTAAAGATCCATCAAGGCTTCATCACGGTTTTGATTTTTATCAATTTGAAGGGTATTAACCAAGTAGGCACCAACATTTACATGGTCGATGTATAAGGTTTTAATCTTTTTTATTTTTAAATCTTCAAATAGGTCAAAATGCTCTTGGGTAAGAATGTCACCAGACTCTAAATAAATTTCTCCAGTATCGGTATTAATAATATCTTCCGCCGCGTATCTGCCGACCATATCTTCTCTGCCTAGGGATATTTTCGTCAATCCTTCACTTTCAAGCTTCTTAGCTATACGTGGGGTGATTTTTTTACCTTTTTCGGCAACAACTTCGCCCGTATCGGCATTTATAAGGTTGTACTGTAACTTAACGCCTTTCCAATGTTCAGGTTCATATGTTGTAATCCAAAGTTTTCCTTTTTTAGTAAATTCAACAGATTGATAAAAGGTGTTTAAAATTTCTTCACGTGAAATACCAAAATTATCTTCAGGGGCAAGATCTTTCTTAGTTTTTTCAGCTTTTTCTTTTGCATTAACAGTATGCTCGCTATCGAGAGCCATAAGTAAGGTTGTTACCGGTAACTTACGACGGCGATCAATACGAACATATACTTGATCCTTTGGATCAAATTCGAAATCTAACCAAGATCCGCGATAGGGAACAATACGGCCTGCAAAAAGTATTTTTCCAGAAACATGGGTTTTGCCCTTATCATGGTCAAAAAATACACCAGGACTACGATGCATTTGGGAAACAATAACCCGTTCAATGCCATTTATAATAAATGTTCCACGATCCGTCATTAAAGGCGCATCACAAACATATACATCTTGTTCTTTAATATCGTGGATAGAACGTGAACCACTTGTATCATCGTTATCCCATACAATTAAGCGGAATGTTACTTTTAACGGGGCAGCAAAGGTTAGACCGCGCGTACGGCATTCTTCTTCATCGTACTTAGGTTTTTCGAAATCATAATTAAAAAATTCTAAGGTTGCCTTCCCTCCATAGTCATTTATGGGGAAAATAGAATTAAATACTTCTAGTAATCCAATATTTTTGCGTGTGCTGTGTGGAATGCCACGCTGAAGAAATGTTTCATAAGAATTTTTTTGCAATGCAATTAAGTTAGGTAATTGAGCAACTTCACCAATTTTTCCGTAGTTTTTACGAAAGCGTTTACGACCAGTTAAGGACCGAACCATATTATATACCCCTGTTATAAATTTTTTGTCTTGGTGATAAGCGTGCAGCAATCTGTTTTTGCATTATGGCTTGCGTTTCCCACTGTTAGCACTTACCAGATAAATCTGTAAAATTTTATTATTTTTATAAAAAAACATTTTGTAAAGGGGGAAAATAAATTTCCCCCTAAAAACATTATTTCATGGAAGCTTTAGCGCCAGCTTCTTCTAACTGTTTTTTAATTTTTTCAGCTTCGTCTTTTGGAACACCTTCTTTAACGGGTTTTGGTGCACCTTCAACAAGATCTTTTGCTTCTTTCAAACCAAGACCTGTGATAGCACGAACTTCTTTAATAACGTTAATTTTGTTAGCACCAATCTCTTCTAAGATAACGTCGAAATCAGTTTTTTCTTCAGCTGCAGCACCACCATCTGTGTTTGCAGCAGGGCCAGCAACGGCAACGGCTGCAGCAGCGCTTACGCCCCATGTTTCTTCTAGGTGCTTAGCTAATTCAGCTGCTTCCATGATAGTTAATGCAGATAATTCTTCTGCAATTTTTTGAATTTTAGACATACGTATTCTCCTTTTTATTATTCTTAGTCTCTTGCTTTTAACTTACTTTTAGGGAAATAACCCGGGCTACTTTTGCTGATGGCTCTTTAATAGTGCGCACAACCTTCGTTGCAGGCGCCATAATAAGACCAACCAACATTCCACGTAGTTCATCAAGGGATGGCATACTTGCCAAAGCCTTAACTTCATCCGCGGAAAGAACTTTTCCAGCTAACGCACCAGCTACAACCTTAAGTTTTTCGTTCTTTTTTGCAAAATTATCGATAACTTTTGGTGCACTGATAGGATCATCTGAATATGCTACAGCAGTAGGACCTGAAAAATGCTCTTTCAAACATTCAAGGGCAGTTCCTTCAATAGCAATTTGCGCAAGAGTATTTTTTATAACCTTAAAATTAGCATTAGCGGCACGCATTTCACGACGTAAGTTTGTTACTTCACCTACCGTTAAACCGGTTTGTTGTGTAACAACTACCACGGCAGCTTGCTGCAGTGTTTCGCGGGTTTGCGTGACCAATGCCTCTTTTTGCATACGGTCCATAAAGTTACTCCTTTACTTTTACTAGTTTATACAGAAAAGGAGGGGAGAAAATCTCGTCCATCCATTTCTGCCTATGTAGGCCGTTCTCACACTTAATCAAGTTTCCTTGAACCTACAGTCTTTGACAGGAAGGGATTCCTGTTTGCTTACTTGCACAAAGTGCAAGCAACTCTCATTCGACAGTGAAAACCAAGCCTGGTCCCATTGTCGAACTTAAACTCATTTTTTTCATAAAATTACCCTTTGCACTAGCAGGTCGTGCTTTTTCTAGGGTAGAAATTATGAATTTCACATTCTCAACCAAATTACCTTCTGTAAAGCTGGCTTTACCAACGCGTGTATGAACAATACCATTTTTTTCTGCACGGTATTCCAGCTGCCCAGCTTTAATATCCTTAACAGCTTTAGCTACATCCATGGTTACTGTACCAAGTTTAGGGTTTGGCATTAAACCACGAGGACCCAAAACCTTTGCGACACGGCCAACAAGGCCCATCATATCTGGGGTTGCAATGCACTTATCAAAGTTAAGGTCACCCTTAAGAATTTGATCAAGCAAATCTTCTGAACCAACTAAATCAGCGCCAGCTGCTTTTGCTTCATCACCCTTTGGACCCCTTGCAAAAACTGCAACGCGATAACTTTTACCGGTGCCATGCGGTAAGCTTGTTACACCGCGAACATTCTGATCAGCTTTTTTTGGATCAATGTTTAGGTTTACTGCAATTTCAATAGTTTCATCAAATTTTGCTTTTGCATTCTCTTTCACGAGTTTTACTGCTTCTGTTAGGGAATAAATTTTGTTTTTATCTATTGCCTTGCGAGCTTCTTTAATACGCTTTCCTATCATATTACGCCCCCTCCACTTCAATACCCATGGAACGAGCTGAACCAACTATCATTGAAGCAGCTGCCTCGATATCATTAGCATTTAAATCTTGCATTTTCATTGCAGCAATTTCACGCACTTGGTCCATGGTCACCTTGCCTACTGTACCAAGGCCAGGAGTTTTTATACCTTTTGTCACTTTAGCTGCCTTTTTCAAAAAGTATGAATTTGGTGGCGTTTTTGTAACGAACGTAAAACTACGGTCGGCATAAACGGTAATAACCACAGGAACAGGCATGCCTGGTTCCATATCTAGGGTTTTCGCGTTAAACGCTTTACAAAATTCCATAATGTTGACACCATGTTGACCCAATGCTGGACCAATTGGCGGAGAAGGGTTAGCCTTCCCAGCGGATACTTGCAATTTAATGTATCCTTTTACTTTTTTTGCCATATTACCTCACTTCATGTTTGGCCGTGGTTCGGTGTGGCACACCTTCCACGGGTTTTTATGTTTTTTCCACCTGTGAATATTCTAAATCTACAGGTGTATCGCGTCCAAAAATTGTAACCGAAACTTTTAAACGAGATTTTTCTGCATCAACCTCTTCCACATAACCGTTAAATGAGGAAAACGGACCGTCAACCACACGGATTTGGTCCCCTACCTCGAAGGCTATTGTGTTGTTTGGCTTATCGACAGATTCTTTTACTTGGTTCAATATGCGTTTTACTTCTGCTTCACTAATAGGAGTTGGCTTGTTATTAGTTCCTACAAACCCAGAAACGCGGTTAATGCCCCTTACCATGTGCCATGTATCGTCGTTTAGCACCATTTTCACTAGCACATAGCCAGGGAAAAAATTACGCTCAACTGTTTTCTTTTCGCCACGTTTAATTTCAACCACTTCTTCAGATGGCACAAGCACTTCTAAAAAATGATCACGTAGCCCTTTTTTTTCAGATTGTTCAAATATTAATTCTGCAACTTTTTTTTCATAGGTGGCGTAGGAATTAACCACATACCAGCGTGCGTTTTCCATCAATCTACCCAATTATTAGCGATATTAATTTATAAATAATTTGGTCAACAACGAGAAAGAAAATCGCAGCAATTGCAGCAAAAATAAACACTACTAACGTTGTAACCTTTGTTTCCTGGCGTGTTGGCCAGGTCACTTTACGCATTTCCTGGCGAACTTGAGCATAAAAAGCTGTGATTCTTTTTGATAAAGGCAGTTTAGATATATCTGACACGTGTTTTGGCCGTAGATTTATTGCTATAATACTATCATTTTCTAGTACACTTTTATAACAATGTCGAGGGAAAAATCAATATTTCACAGCAATTTAACCCAATTTTTTCTATTTCCTTGCAAAGCTATTTCCTACAATAACAAACGAACATCTTTTCCCATCTTAACGCTTTGGCTAAATGAAATTAGGTATTTGGCTATTCAGCGATTTAGCTTTAAACCTTTTTATAAACCTTCCTAAATGTTAGACAACACGATTTTCATCTTGAACTGCAACATTGCCTACGCCTGCATTCTAAGCTATTCTTCCCTATTAAATATTGTATAATTTTACCCATGTCATTTGAACAAAAGCTTGATCAGCTTGTTAGTCGTTATGAGAATTTAAAAGAACAACTAGCAAACCAGGATGGATCAGACCCACAGCATTTTATCAAGCTTTCTAAAGAATATTCAGATTTAGGACCTGTTGTTGAGGCAATCACTACCCTTAAAGCTTTAACAAAGGAAAAGGGAGATCTTCTAGGCCTTTTAAAAGACACATCGGATGTAGAAATGCGTGAAATGGCCCAGCTGGAATACGACGCTGTTTTAAAAAAAATTCCTGAACAGGAACTGCTCCTAAAAGTACTTTTATTACCTAAGGATGCCGACGATGAACGTAATGCTATTTTAGAAGTGCGTGCTGGCGCCGGTGGCGATGAAGCCGGATTGTTTGCGGCAGAACTCTTTCGCATGTACCAACGTTATGCCAGCAACAACAAATGGAAGTTTGAAGTTATCAACTTAAATGAAAGTGGTATAGGTTCCATCAAGGAAGCCAGTGCAACCATAAGTGGTAAAGGGGTTTTTGCAAAATTAAAATATGAATCTGGTGTGCACCGCGTACAGCGAGTGCCAGAAACAGAATCCGGTGGCAGGGTACATACTTCCACGGCTACGGTGGCTGTTTTACCTGAAGTTGAAGCCGTTGATATCGAGGTTGATGAAAAGGATTTGCAAATTGATGTTTACCGGGCTTCTGGCGCTGGTGGCCAGCACGTAAACACAACGGATAGTGCTGTGCGTATTACCCACATCCCGACAGGCGTTGTTGTAACCCAACAAGATGAACGTTCCCAGCATAAAAACAAAGCCAAAGCTATGAAAATACTTAGGGCAAAGCTTTATGAAGCAGAACGCATGAAAAAACAGCAAGAAAGAGCTGCAAACCGTAAAAGCCAAGTAGGCACAGGTGATCGTTCAGAACGTATTCGCACTTATAATTTTCCCCAGGGCAGGGTAAGCGACCACAGGATTAACTTAACCCTTTATAAGATCTTACCCATCATGGAAGGGGAAGCATTAGACGAGCTGATTGATCCCCTTACATCTGAAGATCAGGCAGCACGCTTAGCAGAAGTTATTGAATAGAAAGGATAACACATGGCAGGCCATTCCCAGTTTAAGAATATTATGCACCGCAAGGGTGCGCAAGACGCAAAACGTGCGAAACAGTTTGCAAAAA
>CAYGPH010000036.1:0-13226 GCA_964351815.1 uncultured Verrucomicrobiales bacterium
CTATCTGGCATGCTCTATCGTTTGGCTTAAATTAAAATGAGGACACGCCCTAGTATAATAAATTCAAAATCTTGGGAAAGGGTAAAGGGATCAAAACAAAAAAGGGTCGAAGTAATCACAATGTCTTACAGTCAATCAACAATCATCCACATCCGATAAATCATAAAAGAAATTATTAGACGGACACCGTTGCCCGCAAAGGACTGACCCCCGAAATATCACCCAGATCATTAATAAAATCATTCATTCATCTATCATCAGCCCTATACCCACAGGATCCACAACCTCTCAACCAGCCTGAGATATCTTATACCACACTGGTAGGGTTGTGGGCAGTTAGATAAAAGCCAAATTCAAATAACCTATAATTCGTCATTTCCAATTTGTTTTAGAATGTTTGATTATTACTTAAATAACAATACTAATAATGCCATTTCCAAGCAGCAAGGGCACCAACCCGACACACCGACTTTTGTTCCTCCATCGTATTAACAGTACCAGCTCCAGACCAAGCAAACTCAACCCCTTCCCCACCTTCACTAAGACAGGCCCTACATCTACTGGTACAATTCTTAAACACGTACGGCGCTCTCTTGCATCCACTATGACAATGACGTAGGTTGGTTTGTTTATACACAACAGCACCACTCACCGAATGAGTCGAATAAAAACGTTTCGGCTTTTTTGCATTCAAACCGAACCCTGAACTGGCACAAACAATAAAGGTAAGCGCTATCAGCGCGTGTTTTTTAAATAATTTAAACATAGGTTAATCTCCCATAAAAAATGACATCCGCTTGGCAGATGGGGCTCATCCCCGGTCCACCTTTTGACTGATGTCGGTTAAAATACCAAAGGCTTCTGGATTCGGGCTGAGACCTTGTTCCAGTTGTGCATTCAGGCGCGTCAGTACCGATACCTGTTCACGGCTCTCTGGTACAAAGTGCTCACATCCTGTGTTATGGTCCCAAACGGTTTCCATCAACCACCCTTTAATCAAAGCGAAATAGTTATAACAAATTATAATAATAATATATGGAAAAGTTATAAAAAAATGTTAACGAGGTTCATACACGTTCATATAGAATGAGACAGGATTGAGGTCTCATTCTATATGAACGTGTATGAAAACTGTACGAGATTTATTACTTCATATTTACTTCACTTTTTTTTTAGGGGCAGGGTTTAAATTTTGTAAAGCCTGACTTACATCACTCACGGAACTTTGAGCCTACTAAAGCCTGAAAAACCCGGGGACGCTTAGATATATACCCAATTAAACTGAAGAAGTCGATTTTACAGGTGTAAAATTGTCATTAATACGATCGAGCATGGACATTGCAATGCTTGGCCATGTTTGCGTAAAAAACAGACGAATGGCCTTCTTAAACTTAACAGCTGACTTAAAGAAAACATTGTTTCTAACGCGCTCATTCATAACTTTCCACAACCGTTCAATCGGGTTGAGGTTAGGGCTATAGGGTGGCAGATAATGAATTTTAACTCCGTACTTCTTTGCTGCTCCTTGCGTTTCAACGCTCTTGTTGTAGGGGCCCTGATCTAAAATTAAATGAATGGCTTTGGCATGGGGGTATTTTTCCCTAAGTCTTTTGAAATGAGCTTCCATTGATCTGCTATCAATCGTCTCATACTCTGCGATTGTAACGCACATTGTCTCTCAAGTTTAAAGAGCCAAATAAGTTCATCCGGGTGCGTGATGCGGTTGTTGGAATGATTTTATTCTGGCCTTTACGAATCCACCCGCAGCTTACTATTGTGGCCATGGAAGGGTGAACGGCATCACCAAATTCAATGGGTTCATCTTCCGGTGTTGTCTTCATCAGCTCATTATAAAATTCAATAAATTCAGCTTGCTTTTTAACGTCGGCTTTTGTTGGAGACCCCTTGGGTTGTTTATAGGAAAAACCATGGGCATGCAGCCAAAAGGTAGTTCCCTGACGACTATACTTAACGCCATATTTACGTCCCACATATGCGTATATAGCTAAGCAATTCAGATAGGTGGTTTGCTCAACATGCTGGATCAATTCTTGGCTTTGATCGTCACTTAATTGTAATTATGAACAGCGGTTCTAAGGCTTCAGCTTTTTCTTTTCTTTGTAATCTTCAACATGTTGACTGATTGTTTCCTCATCTAACATCACCGCTTCGGCGATCATCTGATAGGTCTACCCCTTGTCATATAACAACACCGCCTTAATCCGATCAGCTACACGGCGATCGCGTTCACGACGATGCCTGTAAGCCTAGCTGGGCCCGCTCTTTTTCAGTCAGATACTTCTTCATAACGTTTTGTACTAAAATTTTAGATAAATTCCTAGCCTTTATTTAGATTGGGTATAGAAACATAATTTATCGACATATGTACCTCGGATCATTAAAACTTTACTAAATATATGTATCATAGTTCCTTCTTTCGCAGAAGGTCTAATATAATAAATTCAAAATCTTGGGAAAGGGTACAGGGATCAAAACAAAAAAGGGTCGAATTAATCAGAATGTCTTGCAGTCAAACAATAATCAGCCACATCCGATAAATCATAAAACAAATTATTAGACGTACACTGTTGCCCGCAAAGGAGTGACCCCCGAAATATCACCCAGATCCTTAATAAAATTATTCATCATTAATCAAAACCCCTATACCCGTCCACAACCTCTCAACCAGCCTGAGATATCTTATACCACGCTGGTTGGGTTGTGGGCAGGTAGATAAAAGCAAAATTCAAATAACCTATAATTCGTCATTTATAACTTGTTTTACAATATAAGACCACTGCATAATTGATGTCCTTATAAATTAAGGAATTATATAAGCAATAATAGAAGTATGCTCAAAATTTTTAGTGCTATGAATATTAATTTTGCTAACAATATTTCAAAAAGTGCTAATAAATACCTATCAATAATTATTTCAATAGCTGAAGTATCAATTATGCAGCGGTCTTAGTATTTGATTATTACTTAAATAACAATACTAAAACTGCTAATATTATTTCCAACCATCAAGGGCATCAACTCGACACACCGTCTTTAGTTGCTCCATCGTATTAACAGCAATATTAGCCGACCAAGCAAATTCAAGTCCCTGTCCTTCCACTTGTTTACTCAGACAGGCCTTACATCTACTGGTACACTTGATCACGTTCGGCGCTCTCTTGCATCCACTATGGCAATGTTTTAGATTCGTTTGTTTATACACAATATAAGTACCCACCTTATGCGTTGAATAAAAACGGCTCGCACTCAAACCAAACCCCGAACTTGCACAAACAACAAGGGTAAGTGCTAAGATCGCGCGTTTTTTAGATAATATAAACATAGGTTAATCTCCCATAAAAAATGACATCCGCTTGGCAGATGGGGCTCATCCCCGGTCCACCTTTTGACTGATGTCGGTTAAAATACCAAAGGCTTCTGGATTCGGGTGTAAACCATTTACCAGTTGAGCCTTCACGCGGGTCAATACCGATACTTTTTTTCGTTAGGTCATCGGCACTCGTATCGTCAACGACCGTAGATTCACGGGAATATGAAAAATAGCATCCACAAAACAAAACAACCAAACACACTTACACATTTAATTTTTATCACACCATACAAACTTCTATTTTTTCGGCATAGGGATCACACCATCGTTTCATGCCGTCACCTTTACTCAACACGAAACGGGTACATATTCATCGTGACTTCCTCACTTACTGAACGTCAATTCGTGCTGAATGTCAATTCTCGTCGCGACACTCTTCAACACACGCAACCAAAGCCAAATCCTCATTCCCATTCGCAGTCGCACACTTATCCCAACAGACACTAAAACATTTATCCCCGCAAATAGAGAAAGCAACAGAATTTTCATTATAAGCACCACAATTTTCGTAACAAGGAACTTTATTCTTAATCCACGTTTTATTAAGTACATCGGCACGTAACCCAAACCCCCCGCCAACACAAACAACAAGGGTAAGCGCTATTAGCGCGCGTTTTGTAGATAATTTAAACATAGGTTAGTCTCCCATAAAAGATGACATCGGCTTGGCAGGCGGGGCTCATCCCCGGTCCACCGTTTGCTGATGTCGGTTAAAATACCAAAGGCAGAGAGGTTCGGATTATGACCGTTTTCCAGTTGTGCCTTTGCTCGCGTCAGCATCGATACCTGTTCACGGCTCTCTTTCCCATAATGCTCACATCCTGTGTTATGGTTCCAAACGGTTTCCATTAACTACCCTTTAATCAAAGCTAAATAGTTACAATAATTTATAATAATAATATATGGTAAAGTTATAAAAAAACCGTTAACGCGGTTTATGATTTCATCTCTTTACTTCACTTTTTTTTTTAGGGGCAGGGTTTAAATTTTGTAAAGCCTGACTTACATCACTCACGGAACTTTGAGCCCTTTCGTTTTCTTGTTTTATTCGAAGGTAGAGCTCTTCACGGTATACGGATGAAGAAGGTGGGAATTCAAAGCCTAACTTAACGTTTTTACCATTAACTTCCAAAACTTTACAAGTAATGTTGTCATTTATAATTATGGCTTCGCCAGCTTTGCGTGAAAGACTAAGCATGTAAATATCCTGAGCGCATCTTAATTAAATTTTAATCAACTTATGCATAAATAATCTATAGAAAAGTTTATTTTTTTGAAAAAATTATGAAAATAGATTCATTAGATATGTTACACGCTAAGTTAAAGTGGCTCCAAAAAAATGCTGGATTGCTTTCCCATAACATTGCTAATGCCGATTTGCAAAGCGAGCCCCGCGTTGAGTTAGAACCTTTTCATGAAATTATGAAAGGGCAGGATCCAAAAAATTTTAAAATTGAAGCAAAACACATTAATAAGGGAAGCCCTGAAACGCCACGTGAACAAGAAATAATGGATTTAGCAAAAACTTCCGTTGAACATGAATCGGTTGTGAATACACTAAAGCTCTATTACCAAACGTTAAAATCAATAGTTAGCAATGCAAACGGGGGAATGTAACTATGACTGCATTAGTATCTTACCTCCATAATAGTCTTTCAAAGGCATTAAAAGTTTCTACTGCGGCATTGATTGCGCAAAATCAGCGTACAGTAGTGATTGCGGAAAACATTGCAAACGCTGGTGGTATAAATGATAAGCCAGGGGCTGACCCTTACCGTCGGCGTATTACAAATTTTAAATCAGTATTTGACCGCGAACAAAATATGAATTTAGTCAAGTTTGATCGACCCCTGCAAGATATGACTCCTTTTGCTATTGAATATGATCCTGGTAATCCTATGGCTGACGCAGAAGGGTATATTAAGCGTGCAAATGTAAATAGTGCCATCGAAACGGCAGACTTATTAGATGCAACAAGGGCTCATGGTTTTAATACCCGTGCTTTTGAACACATTTTAAAAATGATGAACGAAATGAGTAATTTATTAAGAGTTTAAATAGTTAATTGATGAATTTCTTGCTAAATTAAATTATAAGTCTTCATCATTATAGTCCGTTGCGTTTCTTTTTAATTGTTATACTTATTTTCACCGCACTAAACGCAAACAATTTTGCTTATATCGTGATCGATGGTGATACGGGGAATATTATAAAAGGTCACCGGTCCCAAGAAAAGCGTCCACCAGCATCCCTGGTAAAAAAAATGACCCTTTATTTGGTTTTTGATGCATTATGTGAAAAAAAAATTCAATTAAACACTCTTATCAAAATTTCTAAAAAAGCTGCACGGCAAGAACCATCTAAACTTGGTTTACAACCAGGGCAAACAATTACTGTGAAGAATGCAATTCTTGCTTTGGTAACGCGATCTGCAAATGATATTGCCGTTGCCGTAAGCGAACATCTTGGAGAATCTGAAAAAAAATTCGTAAAAAAAATGAATATTAAGGCTAAGAAACTTGGCATGAAAAACACGGTGTTTCAAAATGCTTCGGGCTTGCCTCATCCTAAGCAGGTTACAACGGCTAAAGATATGGCTATCTTAAGTAAAGCTTTATTTTCTTACCATAAGGAATATTATAAGTATTTCAAAACGAAAGTTTTTGAATATAAAAAACAACGTATAGCCAATCACAACCATATGCTTGGGGTTGTTAAGGGGCTTGATGGTATAAAAACAGGTTACACGCGTGCGTCGAAATTTAATATTAGCGTTTCTGTGGAAAGAAAATTAAAAAATGGTTTGCGCAAAAGAATATACCTAGTGGTAATGGGGGGTGGATCGTCGCGTTCACGAGATAATAAGGCGACACAACTTATTGAAGAAACCTACAAAAAATTTAATGGTTTAAAAATAAGTTCAAATAAAAAAAATATAACGGCAAAACCAACACTTATCAAAACATCTACCAAATTTGATCATGCTGCCTTAGATGATTTAGTCGATAACATTCACCAGTATGATAAAATAGTAAATTCAGAAATTAAAACCACGGTTGAAAGCATACCTAAGAAAAATCTTGATAAAAAAGCACCAACAACAATTCCTGCTATTGAAAAACCAAAAATGACACTAACAAAAGAAACCCCAAAACAAATAACGAAAAAACTTAATCTGTTACCACAAACGGAAAATCAACCTTTGGCTAGGGTAAAACCGCCTGAATCATTAACTCCATATGATTTAAAAGATGTTACAAAAAATATGGCCGAAGGTATATTAGATGCCGTAGCAGGTTCATAGATAAAAAATATTTTTACGTGATTGCGCCGCTGTTGTTTTTTTTATAGGATTTAAGTTCAATGTGTTCCCGTAGCTCAGTTGGATAGAGCGTAGGATTCCTAATCCTAAGGCCATGGGTTCGAATCCCTTCGGGAACGCCAAAATATTTAAAAAGGAGACTATATATGGGTTATGCTGGCGCTTTTCCTTACCTTGCTTTAATGCTATGCCTTGCAATTTTACCAGTTTTAACCCCAAAAATATGGCATAGGTACGAAAACCCTATCTTAGCCGGTATTTCGATTTGGACTGTCATAATTTTGTATTTATATTTTGGTACAGAAAAAGCTATTTATGAATTTTTTCATATGATATTTCATGAATATATTGCCTTCATGGCCATAATTTTTTCCTTGTTTGTTGTTTCAAGTGGAATTTTAGTGCGCTTTCATATAGCTAATAGTTTGAAAAACAATTTATATATTTTACTTTGTGGCTCCATTTTAGCGAATTTTATTGGAACAACTGGGGCATCTATGGTTTTAATTCGCCCCTTTTTAGAACTTAATAAAAATAAAGCTTATAAAACCCATCTTGGGGTGTTTTTTATTTTTCTTGTATCAAATATTGGAGGATGTTTAACACCCTTGGGTGATCCTCCATTGTTCATGGGTTTTTTAAAAGGCGTAAGCTTTTTCTGGACACTACAGCATGGTTGGCTACCATTTTTAATGGCTTTGGTTACATGCCTTGGGGCATTTGCTTTGGTTGATCGTTTAAAGAATAAAGCAACGACTTCAGAAGATAAAATTAAGCGACCAGCCATACGCGTTAGGGGAGCCATTAACGTTATACTTGTTCTTTGTATAATCACTATTACACTTTTTGCAAGCACGCTTAGTGATGAGCCCATGTTTAAAATTTATGGCCATGGCTTTTCTTCCCAAGATTTAGTGCGTGATTTTAGTTATTTGCTTATCACTATTATTTCCTTGCTGACAACGCCAAAATTTATTCACGAAGAAAATCATTTTAATTTTTCCCCAGTAAACGAAGTTGCCCGCGTGTTCTTTGTTATATTCCTAACATTAATACCTTTGTCGTACATGCTAAAACTTGGGCATGATGGTCCTTTTGCCTTTTTATATGATTTTGCTAACCCTAATGATGCACATCATGAAATACGTTATTTTTGGCTAACGGGTCTTATGTCAGGTTTTCTTGATAATGCGCCAACCTATTTGCTTTTCTTCAAAATGGCAGGGGATGATGCGAATCTTCTAATGAATACTTACCCTGAAATTCTTTTAGCAATTTCGTTAGGTGCTGTATTTATGGGGGCCATAACGTATATTGGTAACGCTCCAAACTTTATGGTGCGGAGTATTGCCATACAAAAAGGCGTGAAAATGCCATCCTTTCTTGGCTATATTGTTTGGTCAAGTGTTATTCTTTTGCCAATATATTTAATTATTAGTTACTACTTAAAGTATTTTTGATTGTGTCTTTAGTCTCGAACAATTAAATCACAGCATAATGGGTCTAGACTATTATTTTTTGTTTCGCCCATTCAAGAGTGAAGTGCAACGGGTGGTGGCTATTGAGTTCAGCAAAGAAGACATCAAAGGGTGTTTTATTAAAGAATTTGCCCATTCATACAAAAAACAACCCCTTAGTAATTTGGTTACATAAGGGGTTGTTTTGGTTCGAATCGATTAGAGCCTATTACGCGGTGTTTTTATAAATCATTTAACCTCAAAAACAATGGTACTCACTACACGAATCTTTTTTTCAATTTCACCTTCATGGTTAGTGTCCCATTCACTAGTTTGATTTACCGGCACAATGGTAAAAGCGCCTTGACTTGCAGATTGAACTTTTCCAAGGGAACCACCAGAACTTTTTAAAAAGGTTTTTGCCATGTTGATCGCACTAGTAACGGTTTCTTGCAACATTACAGGTCGTAAACTATCAAAAGATAACAATTTATAACTTTTTCTTTCGCTGATTTCTATACCATCTCGAAAATAGGGTAGTAGATCAATTTCAGCAGCCTTAAGCTTTTCTGCATCAGTTTCTTCCACAAGAAAATCGCATGTGAAAATATTCTGTATACCTTTTTTAACTAATTTATTGCCATCTTTGTCAACAATCGATTCCTCCTCAATTTCCCCTTGATAAACACCAACACGCCCCATATCAAGCTTGGTAAAATTCATCGCTTTCAAAGTATTTTCCATGGTGGTTTTTGCTGTATTTATTTTTTCTATACCAGAATCAATTTCTTTTGATTTTACTGTTAATGTAATTTTCCATTTGCCTTGATCAGCCTTGACAATACGTTCTGAAAGGCCTTTCGTAGTTATGGTCCCTTGTTTCTTAAAGGCATTTGCCAAGCTATTACAGCCAAAGTAAACCCCTGCAGAAAAGGCTAAACCAACCATAAGGTACATGAGAAATGTTCGTATATTGTTTATCAAGATTTATCTTCTTCCTCTTATTTTTTGAATTTCTTTTTCTACAATTTTTTCAACTATCGGACGTAGATTTTCCTTCATCCAACTTTCAATCATAGGGGTTACAAGGCTTGTTAAAAGTTGGTCAGCGTTTAATAACGGCTTTTCATCTGGCTGTGCTTGATGTATAGACTCAAGTTTTGCAAAAGGATCAAAGGGTTCGGCCCCCTCAAATGCTGGATTATTTAAAACTATAGGTTCTTGGTGTGCATTATTATGTAAACTTTCATTAAAAACACTACCAATGCTATTTTCTTCAATAACTTCATCGGTAAGTTCAAAAACTAATCCCTGATTTTTATCTTCTTGAAAGTTATTGTTAAGGGCTGATTTATCGGTTTTGTGGTTATTAATTGCCGATTCTAAGAGTGTAGGCTTTTGTTTGAAACCGTTGGAGCTTTTTTCCTTAATTTCAGCCCTTAAGGGTGGCTCGGAATTTGCTTCCTTACTATCTTTCGTATTTCCGGTGGCCACATAGGAGCGTATAGAAGCTAATATATCTTCAATTTGAATTTCATTTTGTGAAGACATGAATATTCTTTTTAAATTCAATGCATACTAACACTAAACATAGCAAGTTTTTTTCACTTTGCACACTTTATATTACAACTTATAGGATTATCACACCTAAAAACAACCTTCTCAGCCGACCAGTTACAATCAAGATGATATACTGCTTAACATAATATTTTGATCAAAAAAGCCTGATACTCTAGACCTATAAGAAAATAGTGTGTGCACCCATAACAAAAAAAATTACTGACATTCTTACATGCTTTACGCTAAAGAATTACGAGGCCCGATTTTTTTCTAGGTGCTTACTCTCTTAAAAAGGTATATCGTCATTTAACTCATCAAAATTTTTCGGCAGACTTGCTGGTCCAGCGTCATTGTATCCTAGACTATCATTATTACGACTATCCAATAAGGTAAGCTCACCTCGATAACGGGGAAGTACAACTTCTGTTGTATATTTTTCGGCACCACTATTGTCTGTCCATTTACGTGTTTGCATTTGCCCTTCAAGGTATACCTTTGTCCCTTTTTTCATATATTTTTCTGCAACATCAGCCAAGCGATCATTAAAAATAACTACTCGGTGCCATTCTGTTTTGTCGCGACGTTCGCCAGTATTTTTATCTTTCCAACTTTCTCCAGTTGCAATGGATAAACTCACAATTTTTGTACCATCTTGAGCGTTACGTACCTCTGGATCACGCCCTAAATTACCAATTAATATTACTTTGTTTACAGATCCCGCCATATATTTGCCTTTAGTGATTGAAATTCAGTATAGTAGCATTTAGTTAACAGAAAAAAGTATCACTTGGCAATATGCAAAGCGCCATAACATTAACAAATAGCGCCATAAGGCGAATAACAGAGGTTCTTCAAAAGGAAAATGAAGGGAGTTTCTTGCGTATTCGTGTTGATAGCGGTGGTTGTTCGGGGTTTCAATATGCATTCAATGTTGAACATGAAAAATTTGCCGATGATATAACAATTCAAGAAAACCAAGCAGTGGTTGTGGTTGATAAGGTTTCTCTTGATTTAATTCAGGGTGCTATTTTAGATTTTGTACAAGATTTAAGTGGCAGTAAATTTGTGCTATTGAACCCAAATGCAACGACATCTTGTGGTTGTGGCAATTCCTTTTCAGTTTAGGATTCATATGAAAATTATTACCTGGAATGTTAATTCCATACGTAGCCGTTTTGAACATCTTGAAGCGCTTTTAAAAAATGAAGACCCCGATGTGGTTTTGCTGCAAGAATTAAAATGTGAAGAAACAAATTTACCTCCGCAGTTGGGTGATATTCCTTATAATACAGCGGTGTATGGCCAAAAAACTTATAATGGCGTCATGATTTTATCCAAGCAGCCCATTGAAGATATACAAATAGGCATTACTAATTTTCCTGATGACCAGGCAAGATATGTTCAGGCATTTACAGGTGGTGTTCAGGTGGCATCTGTTTATGTTCCCAATGGTCAAGCATTAAATAGCGAAGCTTATTATTATAAACTAAAGTTCCTAGAGGCTTTATACCAACATTTAAAAACGATAGATTTTTTGACTGAGGACTTGATTTTAGGGGGAGATTTCAATATAACCCCTACTAATGCTGATATTGGCATTCCAGAAAATTGGCAAAATGAGGTTTTATGTTCCGATTATGAGCGCATGGCATACCAATGCATCCTTAACCTAGGATTTTCCGATTGTGTAAAAGCAATTTATCCAGAACATCCGCCCTTAACTTGGTGGGATTATCGTAAAGGCTCTTATGAAAAAGGAGATGGTTTACGTATTGATCATATTTTAGCTTCACCAAAATTTGCGGATTCCCTAAAGACGACAAAAGTTCTAGAATCTTACAGGAAGCTAGCTAAGCCATCGGATCACGCACCAGTAATGGCTGAGTTTGTTTAAACAAAAAAAACGGAGTTTGCATGACAATAACCCTTCAAGATGTGGAAAAAATAACAAAATTATCGCGTATAGCCATGAATGATACGGAAAAACAGGAAATGCAAAGCCAGCTTAATAATATTTTTGGTTTAATTGATATTTTAAATGAAGTTGATGTCAGCGGGGTTGATCTTATGGATTTTGAAGAACCACAAATGCATGAAAGGGCAGACATAGTAACTGCTAAAGATCAGCATGAACAGGTTGTTGCCAATGCACCTAAGGCGAACTTTGATATGTTTGCTGTGCCAAAGGTGGTTGAATAATGAAAATTACCCTCACCCAAGCCCGAGAAAAGTTATTAAATAAGCAAATTTCTGCTACAGAAATCACCGAAAGCTTTATTAAGAATATTGAAGCAAAAACAGAGCTTAACTGTTTTATTACGCCAACCTTTGATAAGGCTATGGATGCTGCTAAACAAGCAGATGAAAATATAGCGGCTGGAAAAGCTGGTCTTTTAGAAGGCATTCCCATCGCTAATAAAGATTTATATTGCACAGCAGGTGTTCGAACTACCGCGGCTTCTAAGATTTTAGAAAATTTTGTACCGTTTTATGAATCAACGGTAACCCAGAACTTAAAAAATGCTGGTTCCATAAGCCTTGGTAAATTAAACATGGATGAGTTCGCCATGGGCTCTGCCAATTTAAACAGTTTTTTTGGTAAAACAACAAACCCTTGGAAAAGCACATCAGAACCTGAAAAAGAATTTGTTCCGGGGGGGTCATCAGGCGCATCAGCTGCAGCCGTTGCTGCAGGATTATGTTTAGGTGCTACAGCCTCTGATACGGGTGGATCAATTCGTCAACCTGCAGCATTTTGTGGTGTAACAGGCATTAAACCAACCTATGGCTTATGTTCGCGTTTTGGCATGGTTGCTTTTGCATCGTCCCTAGATCAAGCAGGGCCTATGGCACACACTGTAAGTGATTGTGCCCTAATGTTACAAGCTATGGCTGGCTTCGATGACAAGGATGCCACAAGCTTGAAGGTTAAAATACCCGAATATTTTAATAATCTGAACCCTAGTATGAAAGGTATGAAAATTGGTATTCCTAAAGAATATCTTGAGGGCTTAGGTAATGATGGTTTAGCCCTTTTGGAAAAAGGAAAAGCTTGGCTTAAGGATTCAGGTGCAGAAATTGTAGAAGTATCCTTGAAAATGACACGCTTCGCCTTGCCCGTATATTATATTATTGCACCCGCTGAGGCATCTTCAAACTTGGCGCGCTACGATGGAGTACGCTTTGGCTTGCGCAGCGGTGGCGAAAACATTAACGATATTTACATGCAGACCCGCCATGATGGCTTTGGTGCCGAGGTTAAGCGCCGAATTATGATTGGTACCTACGTATTATCCGCTGGCTATTATGATGCTTATTATACAAAAGCCCAAAAAGTAAGGCGTTTAGTGACGAAGGAATTTAATGAAACCTTCAAAGAAGTTGATCTTATTCTAACCCCTACAACACCCAATGCAGCCTTTGGTGCAAATGATAAAAAAGATCCAGTAGAGATGTATTTAAATGATATCTACACGGTAACCACGAACCTTGCAGA
>CAYGPH010000037.1:0-13158 GCA_964351815.1 uncultured Verrucomicrobiales bacterium
CGCCTGATCCTCCTGCGTCACCAGAACCAGATTCATCAGAGCCTTCAGGATTTTTCGCGTTAGCAGCTTCGGGATCTAAAAAAGCTTCCTCTGCAGCTTTTATATTTCCATCTAGCGCAGCATCTACAAGGGCTGGATTATTAATGCCTGCTGCAGCTGCAGCCATTTCAGCCATGGTTTTTGGATCATCACCGGCCAAAGCCTCCATGGCATGGACATCATCCTCAGACACACCGAAAGATTCAGCAAGCAGCTCAGCAGCAGCCTTTTTATCGCCATTCTCATAAGCCTTTATCGCATTAATAAAGTTTTTTACCTTATCCCTTGGACGCTGTCCAGGAGCTTTATCAAACTGTTCAGGTAAACCAGATGAAGAATTATTATTTGAATCAGCTTTATTTTCGCCACCACTCTTTTCTTCTTGCATGTCATTATTCGAATCATCATTCGAAAAGCTTTCTGCTTGAGGTGAAGAGTTTTGATCGCTATTTTTGGATTCTCCGCTAGATTTTTGCCCAGATTCACTAGCATTGCTAGAAGCCTTTTCTCCTGTCTTTTGACCAGATTCTCCTGATGTGTTATTTGTATTGTCTTTGCTAGAACTTTGTTTGTCAGCATTTTCACTACTTATTTCTTTTTCACCTTTTCCAATGGCCTGTCTGCCATTATTGTTTTCTGCTTGATTGCTTTCCTCTTGATGATCTTCATCTAGATCAGTATCTTCATTATCTTGATCATTATTCGTACCTTCTTTGGCTTTATCATCAGCTGCATTTTGCGCTGAAAAATTATTATTAGCAGCAGAACTTGTACCATCAACCTCTGAAAAAGGATTGTTCTCTTGGTCCTGATCATAAGCCTGGGCTGTTTTTTGTAAGGGATTGCTTTCCTTTGATGGTTTAGAAAAATCTTTAGCAGCTACATCCCTACCTTCTGCAGTTCCCTCGCTAGAGTATTTAAACAAGGTATTTTGATAGGTTGTAATTTTAAATTCTACCAATAACCAATCAAGAAGTGGCTCTAACTGCTGCACATAACATTTTCCGTAGTCAATTTGCTGTAGAGTAATGATCTGGCCCGCAGCTTCATTAATATTGACTAAAGATATTTGTTCAATGGGTGCCGCTTGATACAAGTAGCTTTCAAGCTTGGCCTGAATATTTTCACGCCTAATGTATAATATTACGTTGCTATAGCGCAAAGCATTAGAAGATAAGCCACCAGTGCTTGCACCTGTACTTGTATTACGTGAAACTTTTGAATAGTGGGATCGTATTTCACTGTATTCCTCAAAACCTTTTACGGAAGATTCCGTACCACAACCCGTAATTTTAGCCATCCATTTTGGGATACGATTTTTTTCAATGCCCTCGGCATCTTTTGGAACATCTTCAACGACTATACGCTGACCAAAGGCGTCAATGGTTTGCAATAGACAAACAAATTTATTATTTAACTTAAATTTTAATTATTATTACGCCCGGAAGCAACCGCTCGTTTTTCAGCAGCCAAAATACAATTATGCATTAAAAATGCAACCGTTAGCGGACCAACACCACCAGGAACCGGCGAAATGGCTTTAGCAATTGGTTGAACGGAAACAAAATCAACATCACCACAAAGTTTACCATTTATGTTATGGATACCAACATCAATAATAATTACACCCTGCCTAATATGGTCTGCCGTTATCAATTTTGGTACACCAGCAGCCACAACAATTAAATCAGCTTTTCGTGTGTGCATTTTTAAGTCTTTTGTTTTTGAATGGCATATAGTAACCGTAGCATTTTCCTTGCTTAAAAGGAGTGCCGTAGGCATACCTACCAAATTTGATCTCCCAACAACAACGGCATTCATTCCACTAAGGGCTATCGGCAAACTTTTCAACATATGCATTATTCCCTGGGGAGTGCAGGGTAAAAGTTTTGTGGAAGATGGTAAAAATAAAGACTGTAAGTTGCATAAAGTTAAACCATCAACATCTTTTTCAGGGGAAATGAAATTCAAAATTTTTTCTGTATTTACGTGCAAAGGCAAAGGCATTTGCACAAAAATACCATCAATATCATTTGAACAATTATATTCAATAATTTTTTTTACCAGTTCTTCTTCAGGGCAATCTGCCGGTAAATGGCATAAGGAAAAATCAATTTGGGTTTCCAAACACAATTGTTGTTTTTTTTTTAAATATATTAAACTTGCAGGATTATCACCAACCAAAATGGCAACTAATTTAGGTTTTCTTCCCTGAACACTACAAAATTTCAGACTACGATCAAGGGTGCAAATGTTTTTCTTTTCAGCTAAAGCTTTACCATCAATAATATTTTCTTCTAACAACATCTACTTGTTTTTTTCCATATTATAAGAAATCTTTTTCCAATACTTATCTTGAAAAGCAGGTTGGGGAGAATGATAAAAACCCACAGCTTTTTGCCAAGTTTTGTGGCGTTTTTTCAAATCTACTAAAAACTTTATTGCGTAAGCTATGTTATGGCGTGGTTCAAACATAGTTTCTAAATCTTCAAATTTTTTCCCATGGTAACCATAATTAATTTGGCATAAACCAATATCAAGGTTGTATACACTTCCTTCTTTTATGCATTCTTTTGCAAAGGCAAGAGCATCTTTTTTATTCTTAAAATGATGACCCTTTCCCTTAAAATTCACTGCCCAGGGGTTCATTTGTGATTCCACATAGGATAAGGCTTTAAGCATGCCGCTAGGTAATGCATAGTGCTTTTCAAATTTATCAATTAAAAAGTAACAGTCATGCTTTAGAACTGATTGTTCATCACTTTTTTTAGTATAATCAGCTTTTATGCTTAGTTTGGGAGCCAAAAAAGCATAGCCCTTGAAAATTTGTAAAACGAAAAGAAGGTTAAAAGAAAATTTAAGAACTTTGTTCAACACTTAGTACCTCTGGGACATAATATTTTAACATGTTTTCAACACCCATTTTTAGGGTTTCAGTTGAACTCGGGCATCCGCTACAGGCACCTTTGAGCTTTAAATAAACTACACCTTCTTCAAAGGATTCAAAGGAAATATCGCCACCATCCATAGCAACACTAGGACGAACCCGAGTATCAATAATTTCTTTTATTTGTTGGATTATCGGATCACCACTATCAAGTTTTGAATTTGTTTCTGCTGGCTCTGCAGAAAAATCATTAATGATAGGTAAGCCCGCAATAAAATGTTCTAGTAACGTACCCAAGACAACAGGTTTAAGTTTATCCCATTCGGAAATTGCATTTTTGGTAACCGAAACAAAATCTTCGCCAAAAAAAACACTGTTAACACCCTCAATCCGAAGCAAACGATTTGCGAGCGGCGATTGATCTGCTCGCTGATCCTTAGAAAACTCGAGAACATCACAGCCGCTGGGCAAAACCCGTAGGCCAGGATTAAACTTTAAAGTTTGTGGGTTAGGCGTCGTTTCTGTTTGTATATACACAATTTACTAGAAAATAGAAGTAATCGAATCAACAATTTTTTCTTTCATTGATCTATTACTAGAATTTTCACTCTTTTGGTTATCCCCAGACATAATAGAGCTATTCTCTTTATTTTCAAGTGTTTTTTTATCACTATCATTTTCGTCACCAGAAATTTTTAAGGGAACAAAGTGATGAAAATTATCGCGTTTTACAAATAATAAGGCATTTTTATGGCCATTTGCCTGTGCTTCTTGAATAGCATCCTTAAATTCTTTTGGTGTATTTATCGCTTTCCCATTAACTTCTTCAATGATCATACCGCGGCGAATTGCATCATTTTCAGATGCTTCACTTTCTGGATCTACACTTAAAATAATCACACCACGAATTTCTTTGTTATCAACATTATCTTGGACCATTGATGACAACGCTTCTAAACTCCCAACCTCAACACCAGCAATTTTAACGGTAGCACCATTTTCTGATGAACCTGTCGTTTTAGCATCCAATTTATCTTTATTGGATCCCATTTCCGTAAGCAAAATTTTTACAGTTTTTTTCTTACCTTTTCGCCATATTTTTAAGCTTGCTTCCGTACCAATTTCTGTTGCTCCAACCATACTTGAAAGAACATGGGACTTTTCAACTTTTTTTCCATTAAATTCAAGAATAATATCCCCAACTTCGAGCTTACCCTCGGCAGGCCCACCTTTGACAACGTTTCCTACAATAACGCCTATATCTTTAAGTCCTTGGCTTTCAGCCATTTCTTCCGTTAGGTTTTGAATATGCACACCTAATTGGGCGCGGCGGGTTTTGCCAAACTTAATTAATTGATCAACGGTTCTACGCGCAACATTTGCTGGAATAGCAAAACCAATACCAATATTACCCCCAGAATTGGTAATAATTGCATTGTTCACACCAATAACACGGCCATATATATTAAATAAGGGTCCACCGGAACTCCCCACATTTATTTGCGCACTATGTTGTAAATACTCAAAATCTTGATCCATATCAGATGGCACGTACCTTCCCTTATGGGATACCACCCCAACAGTTACAGAGCCACCAAAGTTAAAGGGATTTCCCATGGCAACGACCCAATCACCCGTTCTGGCATCATCTGAATTTGCCCATTCAACCACTTTCAATTTCCGCTTTTCTAAGGGTAAATGCGATGTATCAATTTTTATAACAGCAATGTCATTGCGTTCATCGGTCGCTAAAATATCAGCATTCATTTCTTCTTTGCCATCAAAAATGACCTTAATTTTTTTCGCATTTACAACAACATGGTTATTCGTCACGGCATAGGCAAAAGCTTTTTCAGCATCACAATGAATAATGAAACCTGTACCAGCGGCTTGGCTTCGTCTTGGACGTTCCATTTGACTAAAGAAATCACGAAAGAGTTCTTCCAAAGGATTTACCGGGAATGATTTTGCGGCTCCTGGAACATACATACTATTTGGACCGATAATAACATTTCCACCAAAAGGCTGCTGGCTAGGCTCTATAACTTGCGTTGCATGAATACTCACTACAGCAGGCAAGGCCTTTTCCACAAGATTAGCAAAACCCGTTTCGATATTATAAGGTTTGTCTGCAGCTACAGGTTCTGGGTTTTTTTCAGAAAAACCACTGTTAACTATGGCTAAAGCCATTAAGCTACAAATTTTTATGGATTTTATATTAATCGAAAACATATATTTATACCTTCTTATTATTGTGCTTTTGTTAAAAATTTTGAAAATTCATTTTCGGTTGTGACAAGATAATTAGATCCAGGTTTGAAAGCAGTACCATAGGCTTCTAGGGATCGGTAAAAATCGTAAAACTCTGGGTCCACACTATAGGCATCGATGGCGATTTCCAAAGCTTTAGCATCGCCAGCTCCACGGCTTTCTAAGGAAGTTTTATTTGCTTCTGCCAACAATATTGTACGTTCCTTATCGGCTTGGGCACGAATCAAAAGAGCCGCCTCTTCCCCTTTAGCGCGGTTTTCTTTTGCAAAAAGGATAAGTTCAGAGTTCATTCTTGCAAAAACAGCACTACGATTTTCTGGTGGTAATTCTGAACGAATAATCCGCACATCAATAATCTTTATACCTAAAGGACCAGCAAGTTCACCCACTTCTTGCAAAATTTGCTGCATCACTTCTGACCGTTTATCCGTTAGCATGCTGCGTAATTCAACCTTACCCATAACGTTTCGTACGGAACTACTTATAAAAGCTTCCAAACGCATTTTAGCACCAACCTCAGTTGCAGGTTTTACGGCCTGAAAGAATTTTAACGGATCATTTATGATATAACGTGTATAGGTTTCTACAACTAAACGCTTTTGATCTTCGGTAGTCACGGATATCGGTGGTAAATCATAATCAAGCATCCGGGTTTCATAAAACATTACATCTTCGATAAATGGTACTTTAATTTTTAAACCTGGTTCTTTATGTAAGCGCTGAAATTCACCAAAACGCAACACAATAGCCTGGTTAATTTGATTTACAATAAACAAACTATTAAGTAGGAAAAAGATTATTGCACTAACAATAATTAAGGGGAAAAATATTTTTTTATCGATCATGAATTAGTCCCTATTCCTATTAATACCTGGCACCGCTGCCAATTGTGCGTAATTGTGTATTGATTTTGATAACTTATCATCGACAATCGTTACATTACCTTTTTCCAAAACTTCTGCTATTTTTTCGCGGTGCATGCGTACGCGTGCTACCTTTGGATTTAACTTGTATGATCTGTAAACATTCGTAAAACGTGAAACTTGTCCTTGGGCGTTGGCAACAACTTGTTCAGCGTATGCTTCGGCAGATTTTAAAATACTAGCAGCCTTACCCCTGGCTCTAGGTAGAATATCATTACGGTAAGATTGTGCTTCATTTTGCAAGCGATCCGCATCTACAAGGGATGCTTGCATATCGTTAAATGCATCGATAACCTGTTCAGGCGGCTCTACCCTTTGTAATTGAATAGAGATAATTTGAACGCCTGCATCGTAGCTATCAAGTATTTTTTGCAATAGCTTAACGGAATCATTACCAATTGTTTCACGACCTGAAGTTAATGCAAGTCGCGCTGTTGTTTGCCCTATAACTTCACGTATGGCGCTTTCTGCCGCTACCTGCACTGTGTTTATAGGGTTGCGAACACGAAATAAAAAGTTACGTAAATCTTTAATTTTCCATAGCACCGTGTAATTTGTTAGAACCATATTTTCATCACCCGTTAAAATAAGGCTTTTGTCATTATCAGAACCTATACTTCCAACACTTGTGGTAGAACTATCTACACGATTTACTTCAGCAATATTACGTGTGATATTTTGTTCAATAGGGTATGGCAAACGATAGGCTAGACCTGGGGTTGCCATGCGAACGTATTCTCCAAAGCGCAGTACAACAGATACTTCCCCTTCATCAACTTTAAACACACCAGAGAAAAGCCATACGAAACCCAAAGCAAGAATAGCCAATAGAAATGGAAATTTCTTCTGTTTACCAGTATTTCCACCATTACCACCACTGCCACCCTTTTTAAATTTTCCCTGCAAGTTTTCTATAACGGCAGAAATATCTATAGGTTCACCTGAACGGCCATTTTTTCCACCTTTGTTTGAATGTCCTTTACCACTAACATTCCATGGATCATCGTCATTAAAAAGAATTTTCATTAAAATAATTTATGCATTTTGTATGTATTTTCGTAAAACCTGAGCAAAAAAGCAAGAGAGATTAATCTTCTTAATTGCTTTTCTTAGGAAAGAACATTAAAAAGGTATACAAAACAATTACAATATATGGCCATTTACCAAACCAAAACATTAAGTGTTGATGATCAATCTCCAACACGGTTAGATCGCTATTTAAAGCGCATTTATCCCGGGCTTAATCAGGGCATTATTGAAAAACTTATTCGCACAAAAAAAATTCTTTGTAATAACCAAAAAACATCGTCTAGCCAACGTGTTTGTTCTCCAGATACGGTCCAAATTCCTGAAAATTTAAGCAGCTTTGCTCAAAAAACAGAAAATTCGGAAAAAAAACCATTAACCATTAGCCCAGCAGACGTGAAAAAACTAAAAAGTTGGATTATCTGGGAAGATGATGAAATGCTTGTTTTAAATAAACCTCATGGCATTGCAGCCCAAGGTGGTACGGGCCAAAAAATATCTATCGATGCGATTGCCAAGGCATATAACCCTGAAGCTCGCTTAACCCATAGGATTGATAAAAATACAAGCGGGATCTTGTTGCTTGCAAAAACCCGAGAATTTGCCACTTTTTTAACCGGTGCCTTTAAGGAAAAAAAAATCAAGAAAACCTATCGTGCAGTTGTTGAAGGCAGAGTAGACCCCGCCCAAGGAATAATTGATCTACCAATTGGCAAAACATCTGAAATAGGATCCATTGAACAAATGGTCGTTGGGGGTGAAAACGCAAAGCCCGCACAAACCCAATATATATTGCGCAAACCCCTAAGATATAATCTTTCCCTTGTCGATTGCTGGCCAAAAACAGGACGCACCCACCAGTTGCGCATTCATTTTAGTCACTTGGGTTGGCCAATTTATGGTGATGGAAAATATGGCAGCAAACACCGCGCACCCATGCATTTACATGCCTTTCAGTTGGAATTTTCCCATCCAACAGGTGGTAAGTTTATTTTTGAAGCGCCCCTTCCCGAAGGAATGGTTGAAACACTGGTACAATGTGGTTTAAACGCCGACAATTTATAAAATTAACCAAAAATTAATGGCACAGCCTATTTTATATATTTAAACCTCTGCATAATTGCTGATTTGGTTTAATCTTGAAATAAAAAAAGGTAGAAAATATTTTCTGCCTTTTTTTATTGGCAAAACAGATAAAAGTAACTACATAAAAATATGTAAGACAATTATAAAGGAACATTTATGAACCATTTCAAAAAACTACTATTAGCGATCCCAACCCTTTTTGTACTTAACGCAGCTGAAAGCCATCAAATGGACAGAGAATTCAATACTGCTAATTCAAGTCAATCCACACCTTTAATCTCACAAAGAGATTTAGTAAACCCCTATCACCCTGATTCACTTCCCATGTGTGTAGCAAATTTGATTACAGCTGGTATAGATATCGATGATGAAAGCACAAAAGAAAAAGAATTAAAGTTAATAAAATTAGATCTCGTTAAAATTTTTAAAAATGGTTTGCTAACTGATAATTATATTGAAAGATTGGTAAACTTAACATCCTACTTACAATATTTACCACATGAACCTGAACAGCTTGGTAAAGTCACATTAAGTGCTTTGAGAATTGACATACATCATTACCTTACCACGAATGAACATGTTTTTAAAAATGTTCAAACAAATTTTCTACGGTAATAAGTTTCTATTATAAAGTCGCAGTGCGTTTTTAAAAAGTCTATTATAAAGTCGCAGAGCGTTTTTAAAAAATAATAACTTTAAACTAAACATAACAGCCCTAGCCATTATGCCTAGGGCTGTTTCAATAACTTCCTCGCAAGGGGTAAGGCATAGTTTCATGGTGATCACTGGTTTGAATGACGTACCCCATACCTTTGCCACTGTGTCTATGATAAGCCATCAAATTAAAAGAAATAAATAATAAAAAACATAATTAAAAAATTCTTATGGCGTTATGTGGCTTAAAACCTATGGCAAGGGAACTGGATTATCACTTTTGCTGTGCATATAGGCAATAATATCAGCCCTATCTTGTGGCTTTTTTAATCCAATAAAAGACATCTTTGTACCCCTTGCATATTCACGTGGCTTATACAAAAATGCGTTAAGATCTTCATAGGTCCACTTTTTGCCCTTATGTTCTTTTAAGGCCGTTGAATAGGCATAAGCATTTTGTTCTGCTATCGGATGCATAACCATATTCCATAGGTTTGGCCCAGTTTTATGGGCTCCACCCTTTTCAAATCCATGGCACTGCACACATTTTTTTGCAATTTTTTCACCATTTTGCACATTAGCCGTTGCCATGAGTGGAGCAATGGGTTGTAAAGGCTCTTTAGCGTTAGATACAGTTTTTGTAGTCTCCGTAACCTCAATGCCTAAGATATTTTTTTCCAAATATTTTGGCACAACAGTATATTGGCTAATCATGCGGAAACTTTGCACACACAAAAGGGCCACAAGTATGCTGGCAAAAATTTTATTAAATTCAAAGTTATTCACGTTAAAAAGCTGTAGCTAAAGATAATTTCATTATCTCAGGATAACCCTCTATTGGTAAAGGTTTTGTTAAATTTTATTTGCATATGAAAAAAAAGCATGGATAAGCAACCTTTAAAAAGAAATTTTTTCTTTCAAAGACTGAATTCTTAATAGAGTTTCTTCCTTTCCTAAAATTGGAATAATATCGAATAAACTTGGTGCAGCAGTGCGCCCAGTTAAGGCCACACGCAAAGGCCCCATTAATTTTCCTAGCTTTATATCGTTGGCTTTAGCAGCAGCCTTGAATATTTCCTTAAGTGCTTCTGTTTCCATAAGCGATGCTTCTTGCAAACATTTTGCAGCAACATCAAGAAGTAATAAATTTTCTTGAATCAGGAATTCTTTTGCATTCTCATCGAGCTCAGGAACAAGGCAATAAAGTTGGGCATTTTCCGCCAATTCTAAAATTGTTTTTGCTCTTTCTTTTAAACCAGGCATACCTTGCAGAATTCTCTCTTTTTGTGTACTAGATACAGGAATATTTAGCTGGTTTTGCAATATTGGCAAGATTAAGTTCAAAAGTTTTTGATCATCACAACAGCGGATATAGTGTGCATTTAAATTAATCAATTTATCCATATCAAAGCGTGCAGGCGCTTTACCGACACTTTTTAGGTTAAACCATTCAATTGCTTGATGTTCTGGAATAATCTCTGCATCACCATGGCTCCAACCCAAACGTAACAAATAGTTTTTTAAAGCTTCAGGTAAAATTCCTAAATCCTGGTATGCTAAAGTGCTTGTTGCCCCATGGCGTTTAGAGAGTTTTGCTCCGTCTTGCCCATGAATAAGTGGTATATGGGCAAAATCAGGCGCTTGCCAATTTAATGCAGCGTATAATTGTAATTGTCTAAAGGTGTTTGTCAGATGATCATCACCACGTATAACATGGCTTATAAGCATATCGTGGTCATCGACTACCACTGCTAGCATATAGGTTGGTGTGCCATCACTACGTTGTATAACATAATCATCAATTTGGCTATTTTGAACCTTTATTTCACCTTGAACTAAATCCTGTAAAACCGTTTGATCATCATCAGGGGTCAATAGTCGCACCACATGGGGTTTGCATTTATCAATTTCATGAACATCACCCTTGCGGCAGTGGCCGTTATACACCGCCGTTTTACCATTTTGCCGCGCCTGTTCGCGCATGGCATCTATTTCTTCTGTTGTGCAGTAGCAGCGGTAAGCTTTTTTACTTTCAAGCAATTCCTGCACGACTTGCTGATGACGCTTTAAATTTTGTTGTTGATAAACAATAGATTCATCGTAGCCTAAGCCAAGCCACTTTAGGCTTGTTAAAATCATTTCTGTAGCTGCAGGGGTTGATCGCTGTTGATCCGTATCTTCTACCCTTAAAAGAAATTGCCCATTATAATGCTTGGCAAAAAGGTAGTTAAAATAGGCTGTGCGAGCACTCCCCAAATGAAGAGAGCCCGTAGGTGAAGGCGCAAAACGTACACGTACATTTTTATAGGGCAATTTTTACTTCTTTAACAAATCTCATAAAAACTAATATATCTAAGGAAAGAGAAACATTAAAGGTTAAAGCTAATTTTTAGGATCTTCTTTATTGTTATCACTTGTTTCTTCGTCGTTTACACCTTTTTTAAAGGCTTTAACGCCTTTAGCTACATCCGCCATGATCGTTGGAACTTTTTTTGCTCCAAAAATAAGCAAAACAATAACTAATACAATAATTAAGTGCGAAGTACTAAGCATTATGGTAACTCCTTTTCGTGTCTATATTGACATTGTAACATTGATCATAACCAATGATCCAGTTCGAAAAAGAATTACTCGTTTGCCGTTTTAAAAAACTCTGTAAGCTCTAAAAGGTTTGCAGCTTCATTTTTCATAAGTTCAGCATTGCCCATACTTTTTTGCACCAAGTGGGCATTTTGCTGGGTCATTTCATCTATTTTACTAACAGCCACGTTGATATGGTCAATACCTTCGCTTTGTTCCGTAGAAGCTGTAGCTATTTCTGTGATTAAATTGCTAATTTGTTCTGTTGATAAAGCCATTTCACTTAAGCTTTCACCAACTGAATGCACAAGTTTAACGCCATTACCTACAATCTTCCCACTATCTTGAATAAGAGCTCTGATATCACGGGAAGATTCCGCTGATCGCTGGGCTAAAGATCTTACTTCTTCAGCAACCACAGCAAAACCACGCCCTGCATCGCCCGCACGAGCTGCTTCAACGGCAGCATTTAATGATAATAAATTCGTTTGAAAAGCTATTTCATCAATCAAAGTAATGATTTCAGATGTTTTTTGAGAAGATAACTCTATTTGCTGCATTGCATCAATAGCATTTTTTGCCGTTTCACCACTTGTATCTGCGGTTTCTTTAAATTGTATAGCAGTGTGTTGCGCAGTTCGCGTATGGTTCGCATTTTGACGAACGGTTGAAGATAATTCTTCCATGCTGGCAGAGGTTTCTTCAAGACTACTTGCCTGACTTTCCGTTCGTGCAGACAAATCTTCAGCTCCATTTAAGACATCAGAAGCAGATATTTTTATGGTTTGTGAAGCCCGAATGATTTCTGACACCACCTTATTTAATAACTCTAGTGTTTTATTGGTATTGTTTTGCAAACGATCAAATTCACCTTTGTACTCAGGGTTATTCATTCGGAATGTTAAATCCCCTTTTGACATACATTCCATCATTTGAATGCAATCTTTCAAAGGTCAACTAGCCGTTTCAATTAAACGATTCATGCTGTTAATTAAACCTGAATAGTTTTGCTGATTTTTCCCAACACTTAAACGGTTATCTAACTTCCCTTCTTGTACATTATGGGCAAGATTTTCAATGTCAGAAAGCGTTAGCTGCATAGCATCTTTTTCTACCTTTTCTTCAAAGGTTTTACGTTCCATTAATGCTACTGCCTTATTGATAGCATTTAAGCTTACGCGAAAAGCCCCTTGCAAACCCTCTGGTCTAATGGTCCGCTGAAAACGCTTTTCAGTAACTGCATTCATAACCAATTGTCCTTCACGCACAAAAGCATCGGATGTATCATTAAGCCGGTTTGATGCATCCGCAAGTTTTTTTAAAATGCCACCCTGATATTTGTTAATTACACGAAGCTCAAAATCACCTCGACTTGTATCATCAAGAACTTTAGAAACCTTTTTGATAAATGCAATAATTTGATACGAACTTATCAAACACATGGTTGCTGATAGCAACCCACTCCACACAAGTATTGTTTTTGTGTTCACATCAAATGTAAAAAACGCTTGAACAATAATTAAAGTAAAAGTGATAAGAAGAAAAAAATAAAACTAGAGACCGAGGACAAATGTTTTATAATCAATTCCCTTCTCTTTTAACATGTTATTCAAGTGTTGATAACCAGATTCCACTGAAGCTTTGGCTGTAGATTGACCAGCTTCAACGCGATTAAGTTCTTTGTATAATATT
>CAYGPH010000038.1:0-13001 GCA_964351815.1 uncultured Verrucomicrobiales bacterium
TCTTATTTGCCATCTATGCGTACTTTCAACACCACATAACAATACACCCAATGATTACGAACACTTAATTTAATAGTTAGGTCGTTTTTGGAACTATTTTACCTCACTAAAGGTTTATACTTTAAACGCGTCGGCTGGTCAGCATCTGCACCCATACGGCGTTTGCGGTCTGCTTCATAAGCTTGATAGTTACCTTCAAACCATTCCACATGGCTGTTGCCTTCAAAAGCTAAAATATGAGTGGCAACGCGATCAAGGAAAAAACGATCGTGGCTAATGACCACAGCACAGCCCGCAAAGTTCAGTAAGCCCTCTTCTAAAGATCTTAAGGTTTCTACATCTAAATCGTTTGTAGGCTCATCAAGCAAAATTACATTAGCACCACTTTTTAGCATTTTTGCCAAGTGCACGCGGTTCCGTTCACCACCAGATAATTGGCCCACATGTTTTTGCTGGTCTGCTCCTTTAAAATTGAACAGGCTGCAATAGGCTCTACTTGGCATTTTTCGCTTTCCAAGGTCGACTTCATCGTTACCACCCGATATTTCTTCCCACACGGTTTTTTTACTATCCATGCTATCGCGCGATTGATCGACATAACCAAGTACGACAGTATCGCCAATAGTTAAAGTTCCCTGATCAGGTTTATCTCCGCCAATAATCATTTTAAACAAGGTTGATTTGCCTGCACCGTTAGCACCAATTACCCCAACAATGCCGCCCCTAGGCAATTTAAATTCAAGATCATCAATAAGCAAGCGATCACCGAATCCTTTAAACAAATGCGATGCTTCAATAACATTGTCACCTAAACGCGGTCCTGGTGGGATGGTTATAGCACCGTCACCGGCCCCAGTATCAAGGTTTTGGTTTAACAATTCTTCATAGGAAGAAATTCGAGCTTTACTTTTGGCCTGGCGTCCTTTTGGAGACTGGCGAATCCATTCAAGTTCACGCTGTAACTGTTTTTGGCGCGATGTTTCTTGCTTTTGTTCAACGGCCAAACGTTTTTGCTTTTGTTCTAACCAAGAAGAATAGTTGCCTTCATAAGGAATTCCCTGGGAACGATCAAGTTCCAAAATCCAACCCACAACATTATCCAAAAAGTAACGATCATGGGTAATCAGTACAACTGTTCCAAGATAATCTTGGAGAAAACGTTCAAGCCAAGCGACACTTTCGGCATCTAAATGGTTGGTAGGTTCATCAAGCAACAGCATATCAGGCTTTTGCAATAGTAACTTACATAGGGCAACCCTGCGGCATTCTCCACCTGATAATTTACTTACCTCAGCATTGCCTTCAGGACAGCGCAAGGCATCCATAGCGATTTCAATCTGTCGATCAAGATCCCAGCCATTCATCGCATCGATGCGTTCTTGAAGATCACCTTGTTTTTCTAACAAAGCATTCATATCCTCATCACTCATTGGTTCTGCAAATTTTGCATTGATAGCTTCATAGTCGGCCATAAGTTGGGAAATTTCGCCAAGCCCGGAACGAATGTTGCCTATAACATCAAGTTTTTCATCTAACTTTGGCTCCTGGGGTAAGTAACCTACTTTTACACCATCGGCAGCCCAAGCTTCACCAAGGTAATCTTTATCGATGCCTGCCATTATTTTTAATAGGGTAGATTTACCAGCACCATTTGGCCCAATAATGCCAATTTTTGCGCCTGGAAAAAAAGACAAATGAATGTTTTTTAAAATTTCTTTGCCACCTGGAAAGATTTTAGAAAGGCTTTTCATTACATATGTATATTGATACGACATTAAATTTACATGCTAATTTATTTCGAAATAATGGCGAAAATGCGAAAAAAAAACAAGCTTGTTATAAAAAACAAACCCTAACACACTGTTACAAAAAAGGCACGCGTGAGTAATAAACGATTATCAAATAGCAAATTTAATGAATATTAATTTTTTTTTGATATAATCCAATTTGTAAATAAAATTAACTTTTTCAAGGTAAGGAAATAACATGAAAAAAATATTATTATCGACTGCACTTTTAGCAAGCGCTATAAATGCTGATTTCAACGGTTTTTATGTGGGTGCTGACTTAGGTATAGCAAGCACACAGAACCAACCAAAAATGGATGTAAATGGTGTTGCGATTAGTTTTAAGGATAAAAAACCCAAGGAAACAGGTTTAGTGGCTGATTTATTTGCCGGTTATGGCGAAGTGTTCGCTGAAAACTATTACATTGGCCTTGATCTCTCCTTTGGTATCGATAAAAGCAGTAAATTTAGTGAAAATCAAGCTAACTCTAATGACAAAGCTAAGTTTGAAAAGCAATGGGTTGTTGGTCTAAATCCACGTATTGGTTATGTATTCAATAATGGTGTAAGTATGGCCTACGTTAAACCAAGTGTAAAACTGACTAACATGCAGATAAAAAAAGATGATTCTAAATTAGGTAAAACTACTCTGCTTAAAAAAACATACATTGGTATTGCACCTGCCCTAGGTTACCAACATGCCTTAACATCTGATATTTCTGGCTTTGCTGAAGTTTCCTATGAAATAAATGGATATAAAACTGAAACCAAGATTATAAATAATATAGAAGTTAAAACAAAAAATAAGTTTAACTCAACAAACTTTAAAGTTGGTGTAGTTTACAACTTCTAGTTTTTTTTCAAAAAATCTTATTAAATTACAACAAAGCTCTCTTTTTTTTTACAGAAAGAGAGCTTTTTGCTATTCAATTTGCTTTTTAAAGTTCAGCAAAAAAAATCTATCAAAGATGTTGCTTCAAAATTTATTTTAAGCAGAAAAATGTTCGGTCTTGTTTAAACTAAGCAACCTATGTCACAATAATTTTATATAAGTTTTAGGCAGTACACCTTGGCAAACCCTGTATCTGGAAAATCTGTTGACTGGCAATTAGGTTTTCAAAGTCCTTCCTCTCCTGTTATGGAGGGTATCGTTAACACCCATAGCCTATTAATGTGGATATGTAGTGGTATTTTATTGGCTGTTTTAGTTCTGCTAGGCTATGTTTTGTGGAAATACCGAGCTAGCAAAAATGCAACACCATCTAAGGTTACGCATAACTTAACCCTGGAAATTATTTGGACAGTTATTCCGGTTATAATATTAATTTTTATTGGTATACCGTCTATCAAGCTTTTACGTTTTATGGATACCCCCGTAAATACGGATATGACCATTAAAGCCATTGGTAAACAGTGGTATTGGACTTACGAATATCCTAACCCAGAAAAACCTGGTGAAGTGTTGGAATTTGATAGCTATATGATTCCTGATCATGAACTCAAAGCTGGGCAATTACGTTTATTGGATGTAGATAACCCTGTGGTTGTGCCAATTAATACGACCATTAAAATTTTAGTAACTGGTGCAGATGTTCTTCATAGCTTTGCTGTGCCATCGTTGGGCATTAAACGCGATGCTGTACCCGGACGCGTTAATGAAACATGGATACGTATTAGTAAACCTGGTATGTATTATGGTCAATGTTCCGAAATTTGTGGTGCAAAACATGGATTTATGCCCATAGCTATTAAAGCCGTTTCTAAGGAAGATTATCAAAACTGGTTCACGGCCAAAACGGCACCGATCCCAGAAGCAGCAACAACACCAACGCAACAAGCCGTGGCTAAAGTATCAGGTAAATCACCAACAACTACCCCGGCAACAACAGAAATTGTCTCTACAACCTTATCAAATAAAGTTGTAGAAAATACAGCTACCATTCAACAGACAATGGATACAAAAACGAAGGAGCAAGCATGAGCACCGAAACACCTACAGGCTGGCGCCGCTGGTTACTATCCACAAACCATAAGGATATTGGTACCCTTTATTTCTTTTTTGCAGCATTTGGCGGCACCTTAGGGGGCATATTATCTATGATAATTCGCTTACAGCTTATGCAACCTGCTGGAACTATTCTAAGTGGTGACTATCAACTTTATAACGTGATTATTACAGCCCATGGCTTGCTAATGATTTTTTTCATGGTGATGCCCGCATTAATTGGCGGATTTGGCAACTGGTTCGTGCCATTAATGATTGGTGCACCTGACATGGCTTTTCCCCGCTTAAACAACATCAGTTTTTGGCTTATGGTTCCTGCCTTAGTATTGCTTGTTCTGGCTGGCGTTGTTGGAACTGGTGCTGGAACAGGCTGGACATTTTACCCGCCCTTAAGTTCTATCCTTGGGCATTCAGGTCCTGCAGTTGATTTTATGTTGTTAAGTTTGCATGTGGCCGGTGCTTCATCAATATTAGGGGCTATAAATTTTATCACAACAATTTTTAATATGCGTGCACCAGGGATGAGCTTTCACAAAATGCCCCTTTTTGTATGGGCTATGCTAATTACAGCTTTTCTATTGCTATTATCGGTTCCTGTTCTAGCAGGTGGAATTACGATGCTGATTACAGACCGCAACTTTGGTACATCTTTTTTTGATCCTGCTGGCGGCGGAGACCCTGTATTATTCCAGCACCTTTTCTGGTTTTTTGGCCACCCAGAAGTTTATATTATGATTCTCCCTGCTTTTGGTATTATCAGCCATGTTATCGCCACCTTTGCCAAACGGCCTGTTTTTGGATATTTAGGCATGGCCTATGCCATGATATCCATTGGTTTTTTAGGTTTTATTGTTTGGGCTCACCATATGTTTACGGTTGGCTTAGACTTAAACACCAAAACCTACTTCACCATTGCGACTATGATTATTGCCGTACCAACCGGAATTAAAATATTTAGTTGGCTCGCCACCATGTGGGGAGGTTCAATTAGCTTTAACACACCCATGCTATTTTCCATTGGTTTTATTATTCTTTTTACGATTGGTGGCCTAACAGGTGTTGTCTTAGCTAATAGTTCCATTGATGTTTCTTTGCATGATACGTATTACGTTGTCGCCCATTTTCACTATGTTCTCTCCATGGGATCACTATTTGGTTTGTTTGCAGGAATATACTACTGGATTGGTAAAATGAGCGGCTATCAATACAACGAAACCCTTGGAAAAATTCATTTTTGGCTTACTTTTGTTGGGGTGAATATTCTTTTTTTCCCAATGCATTTCTTAGGGCTTGCGGGTATGCCAAGGCGTATCCCCGACTACCCAGATGCTTACGCGGGTTGGAACATGGTTTCCTCTGTAGGTGGTTTACTTTCTGGGTTTTCTGCCCTTTTCTTCTTTTATGTTATCTACCGGGTTTTTCGTGATAAAAAGCCCTGCCCAAATAACCCATGGGGAAAATGGGCAGATACCCTTGAATGGACGGTTAGTTCACCACCACCTTTTCATTGCTTCGAAACCTTGCCCGAAGTAAAATAAGTTTATGGAAAGCACGCATAATACCAATCATATCCCTGCCTTAACTGATGCCTCAATTTATGATTTCTGGGTACTCATGAAACCAAGGGTAATGAGCCTTGTAATATTCACAAGTTTTGCAGGCTATTACGTTGCGCCTATGAAAATTCACCCCTTTTTGGCTATGGTTGGTATTATATGCATTACGCTTGGTGCAGGTGCAGCAGGCTGTTTGAATATGTGGATAGAACGCAAAAGTGATGCTTTAATGAAGCGCACCCAAAGCCGGCCAACTGTCACAGGTATTATTAGCAGTGATACGGTATTAAGTTTTGGCTTGATTTTAAGTTTTTTTTCAGTTTTTCTTATGCAAGTAGCTGTTAACAATACCGCTGCTTTGCTTTTAGCCCTATGCATCGGTTTTTATGTGGGAATTTACACAATTGTTCTTAAACCAAATACGATTCAAAATATTGTTATTGGCGGCGCTGCAGGTGCCCTACCCCCTGTCATTGGTTGGGCATTAAGTTCAAGTATTATGGATTGGCGACCTTGGATATTGTTCGCCATTATTTTCTTTTGGACTCCAGCGCATTTTTGGGCTTTATCCCTAAATCTTATGGCCGATTATGAACAGGCAAAAATACCTGTTTACCCAAATGTTATGGGTGTAGAACGGACTAAAGTTATGATTTTAATCTATGCACTGATAACCGTTGCCTTAGCATATATCCCTTTTCACTTAAATATGGCTAGTATTTTTTATCTTATCTGCAGCCTTGGCTTTGGCCTTGGCTTTATAATCGTTTGTATGCAGTTACGCAAGAGCGATGAAATGCGCGATGGCCTCAAGGTGTTTACCTATTCAATTCTATATTTGTTTATAGTCTTTTCTGCTTTAATGATTGATAAGAAAGAGTATTTCACATGAGTAAAAATAAGAAACAACGTAATTTAGCACTCCTTATCGCTTTAACTAGTATCGTTTTTATACTTTACGGCGTTGCATTTTTAAGGGTTAGTGGACATTAATTTATGGTCTGGGAATTTTTAAAAAATAAAAAAACATTTACCGATGCAGATGCTGCCACAAAATATGTTCAAGAACTGTATGATAAAGCCTCCGATGATATTATAAAAAGCTTTAAAAATTTTTGTAACGATAAACCATACAATTTTAAAACACCCGCATCTTACCCATACGTTGGAATAACTGTACAACGCGAAAATTTAGCATTTGATCCCCATACTTCCTTTGGAATTATTTCGGAACCTGGTAATTTTGGTACAACTTTAACTACTCCTCATCTGTTTTATAATTACTATCGCAACCAGTTTAAAATGTTATTAGATCACCATAAACTAGATATCCATGTGGGTTATAGTAATTGGCCAATTCCCCTGCCCTTTTTGCCAATTGAACATAATATACAACTCAGTTCAGGGCAGGTTGATGTTTTAAGTAGCAAGTTTCAAATGCCAGACTTAAAGCGTATTAATGATGATATTGCGAATTCTCGCCCTAACCTTCACCATAATATTAAGCCTTTGGCCCTATTTACAGCGGAAAGGGTAGACTTTTCCCTTCAGCGCTTACACCATTACACAGGTACAGCACCAGAACACTTTCAAGATTATGTACTGCTGACCAATTATCAACGTTATATTGATGCTTTTGTTGGTCATTTCAAGGAAATCATAGAATCACATCCTGAAAAACCCTGGGAAATTGTTGGCCCTGGGGATATTATTCTTGTCAACAATAAGGGTGAAGGCAATCTGCAGGATGATGATCCTTACAATGATAGAAACTTTCATCAACCACAAATGCCAGCATATCATTTTAAAAAACCTGGCCAAAAAGGTGTAACAATAATAAATATCGGAGTTGGCCCAAGTAATGCAAAAACAATCACAGATCACCTTAGTGTGCTTCGACCCCACTGTTGGGTAATGCTGGGGCATTGTGCAGGTTTGCGAAACACCCAGCAGCTAGGTGATTATGTATTAGCCGATGGCTACGTTCGCGATGATAAGGTGTTAGATAAAGACCTGCCCACCTGGGTGCCAGTGCCACCCATGGCAGAAGTGCAGCAAGCCATGCAACAAGCAATTACAGAAGTTGTTGGTGGAGATTTAAAGTCAATTGTGCGTACAGGAACAGTACATACAACCGACAACCGCAATTGGGAATTACGCACCAAACAAATATACGAACAATTTTGCCTAAGCCGGGCCATAGCCGTAGATATGGAATCAGCCACTATTGCAGCCAATGGTTTTCGCTTTCGTGTTCCCTATGGAACCTTACTGTGCGTTTCCGATAAACCCATCCATGGTGTTATAAAATTACGGTCCATGGCAAATAATTTTTACCGCAATCGAATTAAACAGCATTTAATGGTTGGCTTACGTGCCATGGAAATCATTGCTGATACAGATGTTTTACGTCTGCATTCCCGTAAACTTAGGGGTTTTGACGAATGCCCAATGCGCTAGTTTTTAAAATATTCAGGATAGCCTACCACGTATTTTTTTACTGTTTTTAAGGAACAACATAAGTTTACAACATCTTCCCTACTTAAATTCCCTGTAATTTTAGTAAATAACCCTGCTGGCATATTTACTAAAGCTGATAATTAATATCCATCAGCAACTGTAATTACGTAAAGGCCGAAGGCTATCAATAATAGGGTTAAAATCTTCATTTTTTGTATTCTTAATAACTTCTAAAAAAATGGATAATTTTGGATACCTAATAATAATTTTCTTTATTGTAACTTTATAACCATATTGTGATAGTTGTGTGAAGATTTAATTAAATTTTAATTTTTCACCTGTATCCTTACAAAAAAGAATTTTAAAAACCTGTAGATGATGAAAATAACTCACTGTTTTTTAATTACTTGCCTTTTAACACTTCCTGTTAGGGCGGTTTCGCTTGCAAAAACTCAAAATTATCCAAAGCTTTTGGCTCCCCAAAAGAATAGTATTGATATCTCTAAACCAGATGTAATTTTGCCAAGTAATCCTGAGGAAAATGAAGCTGATAAAAAAATTGCACTTGCAAATGATATGTTTTTTAAGTTTCGTTCCGCCGATGATTTAACTGCTCGTTCAACTGACCTAGACAGAATAGAAATAATATACCTAGAAGCTGCAGAGGCTGGATCGGTTGAAGCAAAAATCAGATTAGGTGATTTTTACCTTTATTTATATGAAAAAAGTTCAAATGAAGATGCGAAAGAATCAAACTTAAATAATGCTGAATATTACTATTCTTTAGCCACATTTTCAGGGTCGATTAGTGCTTATATTAAGCTTGGTGATATGTACAATGAAATATTAAAAGATGAAAATTCTGCTGAAATAAATTATTTAGCGGCTATTGACAAAGGATCAGTTGAAGCAATGGTTAAACTTGCAAACCTTTTACTGAAAAAAGTTTCTTCTAACGCGCAATATTTTGAAACTGCAGAATATTATGAAGCAATAGAATATCTTAATAATGCTGCCGATAAAGGATCTGCCCAAGCACAAGAAGAATTAAGAGGATTAGAGGGTTTTAAATTAAAAAAACAGTTAATGAATGATCTTGGTCAAAATAGAAAAGAGTTTGGTGATTTAAATATGGCTGATAAATATAAAGTGCTTGTATACGCTGTTACTAAAAATTCAGTTGAAGCTATGATGAGATTAGCCAAACATCATTTACACGCCTGGTTAAATAATAATTCAGAAGTAGATCTTGAAAAATCTGAAGATTACTTCGAAAAAGCGGCTGACAAAGGATCAATGCAAGCTATGGAATATATGATTAAAATCAATAAAATACTGATTTTGGATGAAAAAAATCAAGATGACAGAAGAGAATTGGAAGACAATATTTCTTTTTGGAAAGAAAAACTTTCAGCGTTGAATTTCCGATTAGAAAAAAACACAGCTTCCCTATCTACCAATGCAGCTCCTTTCTACCCTGGTCAAACTACTCCTCAACTTCCTATGAAAGCAAAACAAAGAAATGCTTCTCCCTTATCTGCTAATGCAGCTTCTTTCTACCTTGGCTATACATCTCCTCAGCCACAGGCAGTAAAAGAAAAAACGACTTCACCCCTATATACCAATGCTGCTCCCTTTGTACCTGGTAGTATAGCTCTTCCACAACCTGCACAGACACAACAAAAAACCACTTCTCCCCTCTCTGCTAATGCAGCTCCTTTCTACCCTGGTCAAACTACTCCCTAGTATGCACAAACGATAACTCAAAAAATCACTTCTCCCCTATCAGCAAAAAAACCTGTTTTTTCATTCTTGGAAGTTGAGGATTTTATACCAAGTTCTAATGTCAAACCAAATTTTTAACTTACGGCGCTCTCAATTATAAAAGACCACGCGTAGGTGATAATCTTAAAAAAAAACCATATCAAAAGCCAAATCATCAATTATGAAGCAGACTTTGATTACAAGTATTACGTAGTGGAATTCCTAGTTGCAACTGCTGTTCCAACTAATGTGAAAAACTAAGCTTTTAAATCAAACTTACCTTGAAAGGTTTATTCTTATGGGCTGAGAAATATAATCTATGATATTAAGTCTATCGGCATCATTTTTAAGCAGTGCCCTGTATATGACCATATTTTCTATTACCCGTTGCACGTAGTTTCGCGTTTCACCAAAGGGAATAGATTCTATCCAGTTTAACCAATCCTTTGTTTCGCGGGGATCACCAAAATCTTGCAGCCATTCTTTAACATTGTGACCACCTGCATTATAGGCACATAATGCAAGCACAATATAACCATCGTAAGCCTTTAGAACTTCGATTAAATGGGTAGTGCCTAAGGCTACGTTCGTATGGGTATCATAAACATCTCGCCCCTTTGGCAGTTGAATACCAAATTTAGGTGCAAGTTTATACATAGCTTTTGCTGTACTATCAATTAATTGCATTAATCCCCTAGCATTTGCTTGGCTTACAGCAACACTATGAAAATTACTTTCCTGACGAATGATTGCATGGACTAAAAATGTAATATCCTCTGAAAAGTTACCCAGCACGCGTTGTTGAATGAATTTATCTAACAACGGATAACTTTGTTTTGTAATAACCGTATCTAAAAACTGTGCCCGTTTACCTGCAATAACTCCTAAAAATGGCCCACCAATATTATAGGCAAGATCTGTTGCTAAAACCTCTTCACCAATAGTATGCAGTTGACCACACAAAAACGTAAATAACACTTCAAGTAAATCGGCGGTTAAATTTTCACCGTATCCTTTTAAGGCTTTTACTAAGAACCGTTGGTCAAACTGAAGTACTGTTTTTTTATCAGGTTGTTTATCACGAAGTATTTTATTGGGTATCAGCTGATCCATTTTTTTAAGTTCTGATGTTGCTAACATCCCATAAAATGTTCCTGGATACTCGTTAGCTAACAGAAAAAATGAACGTGCCTTTTGTTTCTCCTTTAGTTTTAAAAGCGCCATACCTGCATAATAGGCCATGCGTGACTTACTAATTGGCATTTTCACAAATGTTAACTGAGAATCAAAGCGCATAAATGCTGCTTTATATTTTTTAAGCTTTTCAAGCTCTATCCAGCCTAAACGAAACTCGGCTATGGAATAGGGTAAAATTTCGTTAGCGGTTAATTGATTTTTTGCCATAATATTGTAAGCATAACCCCAATTCCCTCTCTCCATTGCGCGGATGGCTAAAATATGCCTTTGATTCCACCATGTGGGTGCTGCTTTTTTTTCTTGGGTTGTTGATAACTTACTAAGCATTTCTAAGGCAAGCTTATCTTGCTTAGTTTTTCGATAGTAACGCACAAGATCAAAATATATGGGGTCTCCGGGCTTAAATGTTTTTTTAAGGGTATTAATAAGCTTTAGTGGAGCACTGGTTTGCAATAATATTCTTTGATTGGCTTGTAGTTTAGTTTTAGGGCCAGCATAGGGAAGTAATTCTTTCGCTTGATTAATATCACCGTTATCTAGGCAAGCATGAATTTTACTAGCAAGCATATGGGGGGTAAGCAAATTTTTATTTAAGCTAACGATTTGCATGATATCGCGGTTTGATAAGGCAAAGTTATACCAGTACTTGGATATTTTGTTGCGTATTTCTGGCATTTTTTTTTGCAGTTCAAGGGCAGCCCTTGCATAAGCAATTAAACCATGGGGAGTGTATATAGGATTATACTGAAAATATCGATAAACCTTCATGGGATTTTGATTTTCGTTTAAGGCAGCTGTTTCTGCTTGTTTACGAATACTTAAAAGCGGCAGTTTTCCAGAAAATGCCCGAATAAAATGTCTGTAACCACGAAACGATTCTTTAACATTACTATCCTGGTAATGGTGCCATAGTTTAAGAGCTTCAGGCGGTGAAAGATCTAACATTTTCATTCCATCTTCAGTTACAGCAAAAAGGTGTAAAAGCTTTGCGAAAATCATAAAATTTACTATTCTATATAAATAACTTTTTGTATACACGATTTTCCTATGATTCACGGTTGTATAACCGCTTTAATCTCACCTTTTAGCAATAATAGTATTGATTCAAGCGTTTTCATAGACTTAATTAAAAATCAAAATCATGCACGTACCCAAGGTATTGTTGTATGTGGCTCCACGGGTGAAGGCTCGCTCCTTACTTTGGAAGAACGCAAGGAGATTATTCAACTTGCGGTTAGATATAGTGATATTCCTGTGATTGTTGGCTGTTCTGGTGCCTCTACACAGCAGTGTTTAGAACAGGTTCTTCAGGCAGAGAGCTTACATGCTTATGGGGTTCTTGTTATACCGCCGTTTTACAGCAAGCCTACTCAAGAAGGTATTTATGAACACTTTCGCTTAATTCACAATGCATCATCCATACCCATTTTACTTTATAATAACCCAGGTAGATGTGGTGTTAATATGGAAGTTGATCTTGTATCTTCCCTTTTAAAACTAGAAAAAATTGTTGGTATAAAAGATTCAACAACGGATTTAAGCCGCATAAACTTTTTAAAAGCAAAAAATGAAGCATCAAGTATTTTAGGTGGCGACGACATTAACGTAGCTAGTGCCTTAGCCCAAGGTGCAGATGGTTTCGTTTCAGTTACTGCAAATTTATATCCAGAAAAAATGCGCGACTTTTATCTTGCTTGGCAAAAAGGTGATTTTTGCAAATTTTATTTATATAACACAAAGCTTATGCCAGTTCATAAAGCCTTAACACTCGAAAGCAATCCTATTATGATTAAAGCGGCATTAGGGTTAAAAAATATGTGCAAAAACGAACTAAGATTGCCACTTACCAAAGCTAAAGAAGAGAATGTAAACCTTTTAAAACAATCTTTCCTATTATAAAAAATGAAAATTTTAGCCTTTGAAACAAGTTGCGATGACACAAGTGTTGCTGTTGTTCAAGACACAGAAACTTGTGAGCAAAGAATATTATCCCTAAAAACACAAGGGCAAATAGAAAATCACCAAGCATATAAAGGAGTAGTTCCTGAACTAGCCGCACGTGCCCACCTTGAACATATTCAAGCTGTAACGGAAACTGCCCTTAAGGATGCAAATGTTTCCCTAAAAGATATCACGGCAATTGCTGTCACCAGTGGTCCGGGTCTAATTGGTGGTATAATTATAGGGTTATCTTTTGCAAAATCCTTAAGTCTTTCCCATAATATACCACTT
>CAYGPH010000039.1:0-12628 GCA_964351815.1 uncultured Verrucomicrobiales bacterium
GTTCCTATATTTACGTGCGGCTTCGCACGGGAAAATTTCTCTTTTGCCATAACTTATTCCATTTAGATTAAAGTGAAATTATTCTAACCCTGTAAATCTTTTTCGTAAATAGGGTAAGGCTTACTTTTTGTTAAGCTCAAGAAGATTTTTTTAAGTAAAAAGCTTGATGTAGGCTATCTCAAAATACAATAATTAAAAGAACATTTTCGCTTGAATACACTTGCCTCCATGGAGTATCTTAAAAATACCTTATCGGAGACCTCAATCCTGTATCATTTCATATGAACTTATCCATGGCCAGATCAATATCTTGAGGTGAAAAAATGCAAAGCATAATTTTAAAAAGAATTATGATTTTTGGAAGATCTGGAAGCGGAAAATCAACCTTTGCAACATGGCTTTCGAGGTCTTTAGGGTTTCCACTTCATCATCTTGACAAACATTTCTTCGTCAATAATTGGGTAGAACGAGACTATAATGAGTTCCTTCAAATTCAGCGAAATATTGTAAATACAGAATGCTGGATAATTGATGGCAATAGTACCCGATCACTTGAAATGCGTTGGGATCGCGCAGATTTGGTGATTTATTTTAACTTCCCTAAAATCATTTGTATGTATCGGATTTTCAAAAGGTTTTTTAAGCCAAATACAACTTTTGATGACAGAGCACCAGGATGTAAGGAGAAAATCCGCTTACGTCTTTTGAGGTATTTGTGGGGTTTTGAGGATAGAGTTGCTGAAGACATTAAAATTTTAAAAGAACGCTATCCGCACACGTTATTTAAAGAGATCAGGTGCGATAATGATCTGAATAAATTAAGACATGAATTGGTGGGTAAAGTATGAATGTAAGCCATACAGAACTTAAGGATATATCTGGAATTTTAACGCTTTTAGTGCATCAAGGCGTTTTAAATTCATATGATTTTAAAGTTGATACCACTGCCACATCTCCTTATTAAAGCTGCAAGCATGATACTCAAGTACGCATTTATTATAAATTCTTAAATAGTTTTTCCTTTAAAAGTTAGAAAAAAAGCCTTAAAAATAGTATTAATATTTAATTTTTATAATTTATGACCAATCCTACGGTCGACTACAAATCTAGTGTTTTTTTGCCAAAAACATCTTTCGGCATGCGTGCAAACCTTGTTCAAAAAGAGCCAGAGATTTTAAAATATTGGCACGAACAAAATTTGTATCAAAAAATTCGCCAAAATTCTAAGGGAAAGCCTAAATTTATTTTACATTATGGCCCTCCTTACGCGAATGGAAACATTCACATAGGCCATGCTTTTTCAGAAATATTAAAAGATATATTAAATAAGTATTTTCAAATGCAAGGCTACGATGCTCCTTTAATACCTGGATGGGATTGCCATGGCTTACCCATAGAGTGGAAAATTGAAGAGGAATACCGCAAAAAAAACAAACAAAAAGAGGATGTGCCAAGGGAAGAATTTATTAATGCTTGCCGAAATTTTGCAAAAAAATGGGTAGAAGTTCAAAGTGAAGAACTTCAGCGGTTAGGCATAGTAGCTGACTGGCAAAACCCATATATTACGATGGATTTTAAGATTGAAGCATCTATTTGCCAAGAACTAGGTAAGTTCCTAATGAATGGCTCGCTTTATCGCGGAGTAAAACCAGTTTTGTGGTCCGTTATTGAAAAAACTGCCCTAGCTGAAGCCGAAGTTGAATATCATGATAAAAAAAGTGATGCGATATATGTGGGCTTTCCTATTCTAAAAACACCCGTAGAAAATTTAAAAAATGCCAAGGCTGTTATTTGGACGACAACACCGTGGACGATTCCCGCCAACAGAGCGATTGCATACAATAAGGAACTCACCTACAGCGTTATTGAGGTAAAGAAAACAAATGAAGGTTCTTTAATAAAATCAGGTGATCGGTATTTAGTTGCCCAAGACCTACTTCAGGATTTTACTAAGTGTGTGGGAATTGAAGATTATCTAGAAATTTGTCGTCTTCAAGGTGATGAACTTATTCATACAATTGCTTCACACCCGTTAAAAGAAATGGGCTATAATTTTGATGTTCCCTTATTACCAGGTGACCATGTAACCAGTGATGCTGGTACTGGCCTTGTTCATACTGCCCCAACCCATGGTTTAGAAGATTTTGAACTTGGTAAAAAGTATGATCTAGAATTACCTGAATACGTAATGGCCGATGGTGTTTATGCACCACAAACTCCTGGTTTTGCCGGGCAACACATTTTTAAGGTGAACCCCAATATAATAGAAGCAATAAAAAATGCTGGTCACCTTTTAATTTCCTATAGTTTTAACCATAGTTACCCCCATTCATGGCGATCAAAGGCACCTTTAATTTATCGTGCAACATCCCAATGGTTTATTTCTATGGATCACAACGATTTGCGTAAAAAAACGCTGGATGCTATCACCAAGGTGAAATGGACACCTTCTCAAGGTGAAAATCGTATACGATCCATGGTAGAAAGTCGTCCCGCATGGTGCTTGTCGCGACAGCGCGCCTGGGGTGTTCCCATTACATTGTTCATTCACAAACATACGGGTGAACCCTTACGTGATGAAAAAGTACACCAGCGAATTGTTGATAAAATTGCTATAGAAGGCGTTGAAGCATGGCACCATTATGACAATCAAACATTTTTAGGGAACGACCACGATCCAGAACTTTATGAAAAAATAACTGATATTCTAGATGTTTGGTTTGATAGCGGTTGTAGCCATAGGTATGTGGTAGCTGACCGACCCGAACTTGGAGAAAAAGCCGATATTTATTTTGAAGGTTCAGATCAGCACCGCGGTTGGTTTCAATCTTCCCTTTTAGAATCCGTTGGCACCACTGGCGAAGCCCCCTATAAAAATGTTCTAACCCATGGTTTTGTGTTAGATGAAAAGGGCTATAAAATGTCCAAGTCTCAGGGGAACGTTGTTAGCCCGCAGGAAATAATCAAGACCCTTGGGGCGGATATATTACGTTTATGGATAGCAAATACTGACTACGCAGAAGATGTTCGTGTGGGCAAAGATATTTTAAAGCAAGCAGAAGATATTTATCGACGCTTACGCAATACCTTGCGGTATTTGCTTGGGGCATTAGCAGAATATAAGGGACAAACTTTTGAAACAAAGGACTTACCAAAGCTTGAACAATGGGTTTTGCACCGTTTAGCAGTGGTTGGCAAAGCACATAAGGAATTAGGCAAAAATTATAACATTGCTGATTTCACCACAACTTTGCATACTTTTTGTAGCAACGATTTATCAGCAACATACTTTGATATTCGCAAAGATGTACTTTATTGTGATGGCATAGATAGCCATAAGCGCCAAAGCGCTTTGTATGTTATGAATTGTGTTTTTCAACAACTAATCCATTGGTTAGCGCCTATCATTAGCTACACAGCTGAAGAAGCATGGCATACATACAATGGTGATCAAAAGAGTAGCATTCATATGCAGCAACAGCCCGAAATTGCCGCTGATTGGCTTAATCAAGATTTAAACAATCATTATGCTAATCTATTAGAAATTCGCCAAGTTATATCTGGAGCCATTGAGGTGGAACGAGCCACGAAAACACTGGGCTCTAGCCTACAGGCCCATGTATTTTTATACGTAGCACCAGAATTACTGAGTTTAGTAAATGGTATTGATTGGCAAGAATTAGCCATTGTTAGCCAAGTATCTATTACATCAGCAGCAGCACCAGCCCACGCATTTTGTTTAAAGAATATTGAAAATATTGCTGTTGTTGTTGAAATGGCAGAGGGAGAAAAATGCCAAAGGTGCTGGAAAATTCTGCCAGAAGTTGGGCAACAACCGATAACTGATTTGTGCAAACGCTGTGATTTGGTTATTAACAAGCAAGAAAAACGTTATGCATAAGAAATTAAGTTTTAGCTTTATTGTCATTGTTTTCTTACTCGATCAAGCAAGTAAGCTATGGATAATGAATACTGTCGGTCCTGGTCAAATGCAGCATATAACAAGTTTTTTTAACTTAGTGCATGTTTATAATGCAGGAGTATCTTTTGGTTTTTTAAAAGCATATACCGATTATCACTATTATATTCTCTTGGGGGTTATTAGCACCGTATTGCTTATTATCTTCCTGTGGTGGTGGCGTGCAAAATCAAAAACTACAAGCTTTGCCTGTGCTTTAATTATTGGTGGCGCCCTAGGTAATATTGTTGATCGAATTCGCCTTAGGGCTGTGTTCGACTTTTTAGATTTTCATGCCTTTGGGTACCACTGGCCTGCCTTTAATATTGCCGATAGTGCAATTGTAATAGGTGTTTGCCTATTAGTTTTTTTTCGACGCTAAAACAGGGCTAATACCAATTCTAACACCACAACATATTGCACAGTAAAAGAATATAAGTTTATCTTTGCGGTTATTGAACAGTACCTGCAGGTGCAGGCTTACCCGAAATATTATCGCTAGTTGGAGAAGCAACATCAACTACCATATCAGGTTCTTGCCATTCAATTGGCCTTGGTTCGCCAGTAAGGGCAATTTTTAGAACCTCATCCATATGTGCAACGGGTATGATTTTCATGCCTTTTTTAATAGTTTCTGGTACATCAACAAGATCTTTTTTGTTATCAATAGGAATAAGTACTGTTTTAATTCCAGCACGCTGTGCAGCAAGTAATTTTTCTTTTAAACCACCAATTGGCAACACATTCCCCCTAAGGGTAACTTCACCTGTCATGGCAATAGATTTATGCACGGGAATACCTGTAAACGCTGAAACTAAAGCCGTACACATGGTAATACCAGCCGATGGACCATCTTTTGGAATAGCCCCTTCAGGAACGTGGATATGGACATCTTTTTTTTCAAAAGTTACGGGGGTTATCCCAAGGCTTAATGATCTTGCACGCACATAACTTAAAGCTGCTTGTGCAGATTCTTGCATAACATCGCCAAGCTTTCCGGTAATCATTGTTTTTCCCTTACCAGGTAACACAACCGCTTCGATACTAAGCATTTCCCCGCCAACTTCTGTCCAAGCGAGGCCAGTTACCAAGCCAACACTATCTTCTTTTTCAGCTTGTCCAAAGCGAAATTTAGGAACACCTGCATAATCAGATAAGTTTTTTTTGGTTATTGATATAGCTAAGGGTCGAGATTTTTTTTCTTGTTTTTCATTTGTTAGGGCACGCACTACTTTTCTGGATAGATTAGCCAATTCACGTTCAAGGCCACGAACCCCGGCTTCACGCGTATATGTACGTATTAATTCAAGAATTGCGCTTGGTTCAAGGAAAAATTCTTTGTCAGACAACCCATGATTTTTCATCTGTTTTTTTAACAAATGTTTTTCTGCAATCGCCTGTTTTTCAGATTCGGTATACCCGGGGATACGAATAATTTCCATACGATCCAAAAGGGGAGCAGGCATTTTCAAGCTATTTGCAGTAGTTACAAACATTACATCTGAAAGATCATAATCTACTTCTAGGTAATGATCATTAAAGGCAACGTTTTGTTCAGGATCAAGCACCTCTAGTAAGGCTGATGCAGGATCGCCACGCCAATCAGCACCCATTTTATCTATTTCATCTAATAAAAACAAGGGGTTTGAACTTTTCGCTTTTTTCATTCCTTGAATGATTTTTCCAGGCATGGAACCTATATAAGTTCGGCGATGACCACGAATTTCAGATTCATCACGTACACCACCTAAAGCCATGCGTACATATTTACGACCTGTGGCTTTGGCAATAGACTTTGCCAAACTTGTTTTTCCTACGCCAGGAGGGCCAACCAAACAAATAATTTGGCCCTTAACTTTGCCTACCCGTGACTGAACAGCTAAGTGTTCTATAATACGTTCCTTAACTTTTTCAAGGCCATGGTGTTCAGTGTTTAAAAAATCTTCTGCCTTCTTTAAGCTGCCAGATGTTTTTGAAGATGTTTTCCATGGAATTCCTAATAGCCAATCTAAATAGTTACGAATAACCGTTGATTCAGCCGATGCAGCATTCATTTGACGTAATTTTTTAAGTTCCGCTTTAGCTTTAAGCTCCGCTTCTTTTGAAAGCTTTAAGTTTTTTATTTTTTTATCGTATTCCTGAAGTTCATCGCCAACTTCTTCGCCATCACCCAGTTCTTTATTAATGGCTTTCATTTGCTCGTTTAAATAGTATTCACGCTGGGTTTTTTCCATTTGTTTTTTAACCCGGGTGCGAATTTTCCGTTCAACATTTAATACGGTGTTTTCGCTTTCTATCAGACCTAATAAACTTTCAATGCGTTTTTTAACATCTAAAATTTCAAGAACGCGCTGCTTTTCAGAAATCTTAATGCTAAAATAAGATGTAATAGAATCGACTAATTTTCCTGGTTCTTGAATTTCTTGGGTAGATGTTAACACTTCCGCTGGTATTTTTTTGTTTAAGCGAATGTGCTCCTCAAACTGTGAATTAACCGCTTTCATAAGTGCTGATAGTTGCGGCCCTTCTTCGCATTGTTCTATAAGTTCGGTAACATTGCAGTTGAAATACTCTCCTGAATCACTAACTTCATCAATACGAACGCGGCTTACACCTTCTACAAGCACTTTAACCGTTCCATCTGGCAATTTTAAAAACTGCAATAAATGTGCTAAAACCCCTACCTGATAAAGATCTTCCTTACTAGGGTTATCCTTATCAGCTTCCCGTTGAGTCACTAATATGATTTCACGGCTGCCCTTATCGGCAATTTCAGCCAAAGCCGCTACGGAACGATCCCTTCCAACAAACAAAGGTACAATCATATGCGGGAAAACCACAATATCGCGCAAGGGCAGTAGGGGTAAGGTTTTTAATTTCCTCCCCGTAGATGAAAGTGTTTTGGTCATTAACCTACCTCTTTTTGTAAAGAAGATTCCTCTGAAATTTTTCGTGGCACCAATACGGCAGAAGCTTTGTCGTTAACTACCTTATCATTAATGACAACTTCTTCGATATCATCACGGGCAGGAAGTTCATACATGGGATCTAAAAGAATAGTTTCCATAATAGAACGAAGTCCCCTTGCACCTGTTTTTCGTTCAATAGCCTTTTTGGCAATAGCCTTAATCGCTTTTTTATTAAATGTGAGTTTAACATCTTCAATTTCAAAAAGCTTAGCATACTGTTTTAGAAGGGCATTTTTAGGCTCTAACAAGATACGTATTAAGGCTTCTTCATCCAAATCACCTAGGGTTGCGATAACGGGTAAACGCCCTATAAATTCTGGAATAAGACCAAACTTTAAAAGATCTTCAGGCTCTAAATTTTGTAACAAAGCACCGACGTTGCGTTCATCAGGGTTTTTGACTTCCGCATTAAAACCGATGCCACTGCCTTTTCCACGATTTGCAATGATTTTATCAAGGCCAGAAAACGCACCACCACAAATGAAAAGAATATTTGTTGTATCTATTTGCAAAAATTCTTGCTGTGGATGCTTACGACCACCTTGGGGGGGGACCGATGCAACGGTGCCTTCCATAATTTTAAGTAAAGCTTGTTGCACACCCTCACCGGAGACATCACGGGTGATCGAAGGGTTATCAGACTTACGTGAAATTTTATCAACTTCATCAATATATACGATACCGCGTTGTGCCTTTTCAACGTTATAATCAGCAGCTTGCAATAGTTTTAAAATAATATTTTCCACATCTTCACCCACATACCCTGCTTCTGTAAGGGTTGTTGCGTCTGCCATAGTGAAAGGGACATCAATAATACGTGCAAGGGTTTGTGCTAAAAGGGTTTTTCCACAACCCGTTGGCCCGACAAGTAAAATATTTGACTTTGATATTTCAATATCACCACTTGAAGAACCATGATCAAGGCGCTTATAGTGGTTGTGAACGGCAACTGATAGTACCTTTTTTGCATGATCTTGACCTATGACATAATCATCTAGGATGGCACTAATTTCAGTAGGTGTAGGTATACTCTCTGAAGATGTTCGAAGATTTAAAGCCTCTTCTTTAATAATATCTGTGCATAAATCCACACATTCATCACAAATAAAAACAGTAGGACCCGCAATAAGCTTACGCACATCGTGTTGGCTCTTTCCACAAAAAGAGCAGTACAAAGTGTTTTTGGGATCTTCTTTGGTCATAAAAAACTCCGGTAGATGACTTTCAATTCCAGGCGAAAAAATTAGTATAACTCCATATAATTCAACTATGAAGCCCAAAAGTCAATAAATCGTTAAATTTAATATTTATCAGTTACTTTTCTCCATACAAAAATATCAATTATGCACACCCTTAAGTGAACAACTTAAGGGTGTGTTTCAATAACAGCTTTTAGTTATCTTTAACAATAATTTCTAAAGGAAGGCCATTATTTAGACGAGATCTTAATGCTTGAACAATAGCTTGCTGATTTTGTGAATTAACAATAACTTTTTTTAACTGAGGGCTTGTATGGAAAAGATTTTCACCTGCAATATTAAGAGCGCCCAAACCACTAAAATCAACTACTTCAATAGATTCAAAAATACCAAAACAGCTTTGGCCGATACTTTGCAGTTTTGGGAAAAATTCAGACACATTGAACGTTTTAAATGGTTGATTTCCACCAAACATCATCATGCACCTATCGGGAATTTGTCTAATATTTTTACAAAAACGCATAAAACTTTCGAAACTGTTTTCTATATTCACTTTGTGTGCAAGGCCTAACATAGAAAAAGCATCTAAAGGGTTTTCTAGTTTAGGTGTATGGGGCAAGGAAATTTTTAAGCCAGGGGATCTGTCCTGTAAAAATCGTGGAAAAACATTCTTTAAGTTTGCTAAAGAACGTATTTTAATATCTCTTATTTCATTTAGATTACACAAGAATTTTACACCAACTTCAGTTAAAATATCACAGCCAACTAATGCTACACTATGAATAGGCACGTCTTGGCATGTTAAAAAATTATGGGCAATAATGCTAAGATTATTCGCCGTATTTGAAAAAATTAAATCGTGAATTCCTATAGCATTTAAGTAGACTGATATCGGATAATTTCCTTGGTAAAACATGTGTGCATCACCATCTTGCTTGCCTGTGTAAAGGGGTGAGTCTAAGGGTAACCAGTGATTATCATTAACCCTATCAAAATCAATAAGTAGGGTTGAACCTTTGGCCATAGGTAACAAACTTGCTGCATCCAATTGTGGATTTTCTTCACTTAAACCTGGATTTTGTTCAATGAGATGTTTCAACCTACTTTCACTTACAACTTTGTACGGAGTTTTACTAGAACTTTCAAGCCAAGAATAATTCGTTTTTATATCATTTAATAATTCTTTAAGCCATGTTATTTCGCCTAAACTAATACAATCTCCAGTAAAATAGATAGCGTAATCGGCAAAAATATTTTGTAGGGCAATGGTAGTTAATTCTTCATCAAAATCCCTATATTCTTCGGTTTTCAAAACATTGTGTAAATATAAACTTAAAGCCTTGGCTAGATTTATTCTTTTACAGTCAGGATAAAGGTCAAACAAATCATCACATTGATAATGGCTAATCAATATACTTTCTGGAAGTTTTGGGGCCAATATTGGAGTAACAATTTTCCTAAAAACGTTTCTAATTAATTTATGCTTATTAAACCTAGGATCACTATAACAACTTTTATCAACGGGGTGCACACTAACAATTGAGCCAAAGTTTACGGTCTGATCTATTCCGTTGAGCTTAATGCTTTTTGAAAACATGGTATTTTTTATTTCAGCTTCAACTTTATTTTTATAAGCTATCAAGTGTTCATGAGTTTTTTTAGAAACGGTGCTTAGACTTTTTAAATCTTGTCTTGGCAAATTACCAAAGACTCTAGAAAGAATTTCGTAGGGCAGGGTTTCTAAAAAGTTCGGTTTTTCGTCTGCTGCGGAATATAAGAACAAGCTCAAGGTTAGTATTATAAATGGCTTTTTCATTGGAGTTTCCTTATAAAAGATCATAACATTTCATTGAGTTATAGCTAGTTATTAAGTTTGAATTTTTCAAGAAAAATCTTTTTTAATGGGTCTTTTTCAAAAAATTTGAGGGTCTAGACGAGCATGAAGTTATTTTTTCCATAATTTCCAGAGAGTTTCAAAGAAATATTTGCTCCCCCCTAAAATTGAATCTAAATTGACATTCCCTTAAATACAAATAGAATTTGTCAGCAGTTAAACCATTAAGCTTAGCCAGACGTCGTTTAGCAAAGCGCTATAAGCTTTCAATACTATTGACATGGTTTTCTCCCTGGCAAACGCATTGTGGAAATGAAAGGCCCGATACAGATCAGAACCACTAACAATAAGAATATCATAAGCTTTCCAGCCTCGGTTTTCGCATAAACTTTCTCTCCAACAATCGTTATCTTCGTAATATAATCTTTTAATTGAGGCTAATCTCGTCTCATTCCATATGAACTTGCACTCACTACAAAAACTTGAAAAAGCAAACTATAATTGCTATATTATTAGCAGTCTCAGCTTATGGCTGCTAATAATTTATAAAAAAAAGGAGTTTTATATGTCACGTATTATTGGAATTGATTTAGGAACTACGAATTCATGCGTTTCCGTAATGGAAGGCGGAAATGCTAAAGTTATTGAAAACAGTGAAGGAACACGCACAACTCCTTCAATTGTCGCATTTTTAGAAAATGGTGAGCGTTTGGTTGGTCAACCTGCTAAGCGTCAGGCTGTAACCAATCCTGAAAACACACTTTTTGCCATAAAAAGGCTAATAGGAAGAACCTTTAATGACCCCTTAACAAAAAAGGATATGGAAGTTGTTCCCTATAAAATTGTTGAAGGTGATAATAAAGATGCTTGGGTAGAAATACGCAAAAAGAAATATTCGCCAAGCCAAGTAAGTGCATTTATTTTGCAAAAAATGAAGGAAACAGCAGAAAGTTATCTCGGCGAAAAAGTAACAGAGGCTGTTATTACCGTTCCAGCATACTTTAATGATGCTCAGCGCCAAGCGACGAAAGACGCAGGTAAAATTGCTGGCCTTGAAGTAAAGCGCATTATTAATGAACCTACCGCTGCAGCCCTTGCCTATGGTTTGGAAAAAAAAGGCAGTGGAACAGTTGTTGTGTACGACCTTGGCGGTGGTACTTTTGACGTTTCCATTCTCGAAATTGGTGATGGTGTTTTTGAAGTGAAGTCCACAAACGGAGACACCTTCTTAGGTGGTGAAGATTTTGACAACCGTATTCTTGATTGGATTGCTGATGAATTTAAAAAAGAACAAGGGATCGATTTACGCCAAGATAAACTTGCGTTACAGCGTTTGAAAGAAGCTGCAGAAAAAGCAAAAATTGAACTATCAAACTCCCTTGAAACTGATATAAACCTCCCATTTGTAACGGCAGACGCAAGTGGACCCAAACACTTAAATCTTAAACTTACGCGTGCAACATTAGAAAAACTAGTTGATGATTTAATTCAGCGCACCATTGAACCTTGCAAATCAGCCCTGAAAGATGCAGGTTTAAAAGCTGAAGATATTAATGAAGTCATTCTTGTTGGTGGCATGACACGTATGCCAAAGGTTTTGGAAAGTGTAAAACAATTCTTTGGTAAAGATCCCCATCGTGGTGTGAACCCTGATGAGGTTGTTGCTATAGGCGCAGCTATTCAGGGCGGTGTGTTACAAGGTGATGTTAAGGATGTGTTATTACTCGATGTTACTCCCCTTTCCCTAGGTATTGAAACCTTAGGTGGCGTATTTACACGCTTGATCGACCGCAACACAACCATACCAACCCGAAAAAGCCAAGTGTTTTCTACGGCCGATGATAACCAAACAGCTGTTACAATTCGTGTGTTCCAAGGTGAACGTGAAATAGCCGTTGATAACAAAAGCCTTGGTCAATTTGATCTTGTTGGTATTCCACCAGCACCGCGTGGTTTGCCACAGATTGAAGTAACCTTTGATATAGACGCTAATGGTATCGTCAAGGTTTCAGCTAAGGATAAAGCAACAGGAAAAGAACAACAGATTCAAATTCAAGCCTCTGGTGGTTTGTCGGAAGCAGATATCGAAAAAATGGTTAAAGATGCTGAAGCTAACGCTGAAGCTGATAAAGTGAAGAGAGAACTCATAGAAACGCGAAATCAAGCGGAATCACTAGTCAATAGTACTGAAAAAGCCGTTAAAGACCATGGTGAGGCCGTAAGTGCAGAGGAAAAAGAAAAAATTGAAGCTGACGTAAAAGCCTTACAAGAAGCTATTAAAGCTGAAGATAAGGCTGCAATGGATACCGCTATGCAAACTTTGGCACAATCTTCCATGAAATTAGGCGAAGCAGCATATAAAGCTGCACAAAATAAGGAAGATACGGTGAATTCTAATAATGATGCTAGCCAGTCACAAACAAAAGAATCTGATGCAGCAGATAACGTTGTCGATGCTGAATATGAAGAAAAAGATACGGCAGCAAAATAAGACGTGTGCTCATTATGAATACAATCAAAAGGGAGGATAACCTTCTTTTTGATATTTATGGACACTGCATATGTTCAATAAAAGTCCTCAATTTCTCTAACAATAAAACGCCCATTCAAGTATGAAGTGCAACGGGTGGTGGCGTATTGAGTTGAGCAAAGAAGACCTCAAAGGGTG
>CAYGPH010000040.1:0-12394 GCA_964351815.1 uncultured Verrucomicrobiales bacterium
ATGAGGAAGGTGTAGATGGAAAAGACAGCGAAGAGCGTAGAAACAATGCGTTGAAAAAGCTAAACAGCAGATGGAAAAAAGGAATGTTACCTGTTATGCCGGAGCGGTTTAGTGCAGCATTGACAAAGCTACTCAAAGGGAAACGTAACAATGCAGCACAGGCATTAAAGGCATTTGCTCGTTCTGTTGCAAAGTTTGATAGTGTATTCGATGAAGCCTCTAAAGAGCAACAAGAACTACATGATATTAGTAATCCGTTCTTGGCACAGTTCACAAATAACAATGCTGAAAGATTAGGGTCAGAATATCGTGCAAGGAAAATAGGTGTTCACAAATCAATTACGCCAGAAGGTGTATTCTATGATTGGTACACCGGAACAGGTGTTCAAAACAATGAGTCGATGTCACAAAACATTCAAGACTTATTGAATTACTCTGTGCTGGCATCAAAAAGAGCAATAGAGTTTGACAAAAGGGTAAAACGTCCGTATCAAAACGTATTGAATTACTTCAAGTATGAAGGCATCAATAGAAAAAAACTATTGACCGCTAAAGACAATATGGATATGGCAGCTTCATTCTATGAAAGAAATGTGCTTGGAGAGGTGCAAGAAATCAAAGGACATTTAGAAGTGCTTGGAGCAAAGATAGACCCGAACAAAACATTAATTGCTGCAAGTATTTGGAGTAGTTTATCTATGCTTGGGTTTAGCCCTCGGATTGGTGTTCGTTCTGCACTCGGTGTAAACTTAGAGATGCTAACAAAATCATTTGCACATCAAATGACAGGCAGTAACTATTTTAGACCTAAAGATTGGGCGGCAGGAATAGGCGAGTTATTACAAAACCGACACAAGGTCATTGCTATCAATGAAGAAGTAATGAAAATCGTTAATATGGATGAGCGGTCATTATTGACACACCGTCACAACTTAGCATCTAAAAATCATGCGTTGCAAGATGACACGGCTCATTTAATGATTTGGTACGGTGAGTATGGCGCAAGGCTTACTTCTATGATTGCACACATGATACATGAAGGTAGTTGGAAAGCATACAGCTTTGATAGTGATGGAGAGTTGAATTATGATGAGCGGAAAGATGATAGGTTTTACAAGGACGGTAAAATGACGGAGTTTGGTAAAAAGTTGAAAGCAGCGACAAAGTTGGAATTGCAAAAGGTAGGAGGAAAGTGGTATGCCAAACAAAAGGCAAGTGATGCAATACATGGAGCAGATGGACCATTAGTGATTGGTCACTCCTGGAGAGATGGTGAAAACGTAAAAGCACAATCGGACATATTGTACTCGCAAGGAATGACCTCTGATACAAAGTCTATGTTGGCAAACGTTGTTATTGCTCAACCGTTCCTGCAGTTTTCTACTTACTTAGTGAATAAAGCACATCTATGGACACAAAAGCCGTATAGAAACAATAAGTTGGGGCAATGGATAGAAGACCCGGATGATCCAACGAGAGCAAAGTGGGAAGGTCGAGAAATGAAAGGTTTTATTTATACGATTTCGGATAGTATCAACTTATTACGAACGCACAAATCATTCAATGGAGTTTATCAAAACTTATCGGAAACGGATAAAAATAACTTATTGTATGCTGCTACTGACGTTATGTTTTTAACTTTGTTTGCATTACTGATGGGAATACTATTATCGGGAGATGATGACGAAGATAAGGAGTTGTCGCCGACTGCGGATTTTATCTTAAACAAGATAATTGGTGATGCAATTCGAGAAAAGAATGTAAACATCATGTTTCCGAGAGAGTTATACAACAAGATTGAAAATCCTATTGTAATGAATCAATTAATAAAAGCACCGTTCGAAACGATGTTTGCATTAGGAGATTTCGAGAATGAAGCGTATATTGAAAAGATTATTAAAGAGGGTAGCTTTATGATTCCGGGCGGTTCATTGATTAGAGAATTGATGCCGTTTTTAGAGCAGCATAAAGAAGCAAAAGCAAAAGGCAATGATTAATATACCACCAAACTTGATAACTAACTGTAATGAGCAGTTGGAAACAAAACGGTTAGCTTGTTACAACTATACGTTTGAGAACTTGACAGAAAATACGATTACTATTTCTTTTCGGGAAATAGGTGGTACGTACTTAATGGAGTTTGATATTTTGTCGGGCGAAACGTTTAGCCATACATTACCTAATGATGGTATGTACGAAGTCAAGTATAGTGTATTAATTTTGCCGTCGGATAATGAAGTTTACTACGACTACATTTTTGAGATGTGTAGTTTCATCAAGTGTGTTGAAAACATGATGTTTAATTACATTTGTGAAACACCGATAGAGCCTTGCGAGATTATTATAAAAGATTGTCTTGATAAGGTAGAACTAAGCCAACACCAAAAGATTACGCAAATCAATCATTTGTTTATGTTGTATCAGCTTTATTTGGTTAAAATATTTAACTTCAAGATGTATTGGTTAGGTGTTAGTAATACGACACTTGCCGATAGCTCGGAGTTAGAGAAGATAGCTTTTTTGGTTAAACGAATCAACGCATTCATCAAGGCTTGTAACTTGAACTGCGAAGAGCAATGTAAAGACTGTAATGGGTAGAAAGACAATAAATGTAAAACCAACGGGATTTAATGAGTATTATAATGTTACTATTGAGTCTTTAACGAGCTGTGCAAAGATTGTAAGTGGTAATCAGTTGGTAACTTCAATGACACTAAATAATATTACGGCAGCACAGACACCGTTTCAAATAGACTTTGGGACGTGTAGCGGTGATGCGAATATCAAGGTGACGGTAACAGATAAGTTAGGTTGCCAAATGGTATTGAATGAAACCGTTGTCAATCCATTTAAAGTCGTTTGTGATGACATTGAAGACTTAGGGTTATCGTTTGGATTCAGAACGGTGGAATATGACCATCATGCAGGATTAGATCCTGTTTTGAATGCTTTTACAATAGCAGGGCTTAAAAACGCAGAATATATAGAGTATTACGCCAGTAAAGTAGGAACATTTTTGAATCCAACAAATGTCGTTTCTGATGTATTGGCTTATAGTTTAGACAATGGAGTGACTTGGACAAACGGCAATAACGTAGAAAGATACCGTGCATTCAATACATTCGCTAAAGTATATCCTCTTTGTTATGCAGAATTGTTTACATCCGGTAGTTATTCAAGAGCAAAAAACTATGTTGGCACTCAAATATTCACAGGACTTTTAAATGGTAACGGTACAAACTTTAATCCTACAGGTGTAAATCAACACGTTGTTTCAGGTGATGCTTTTTCGCCACTATTACAAACAATAACAATGGGACCAGGAGGATATAATGGTTGGCATCAGACGAATAAATACGATGAATTTAATCAACCGCCTGCTCCACAAGATGACTCTTTGACTTCATGGATTAATAGCGGTCAAGAAACGTTGTCTGTTACATTAAACTTTGATGACGGCTACATATTAAATCACGACTTTTATTTTATTTGTCCATATACAGATAGAACTGATGCGCCGACTTGTGATGGTGTTATTCCAGACGAAACGCCTATTATTCGGGCAGGAAGCCAAAAAGACTTTAAGTTTCGTAGAATAGTAACTTTTAATAATGGCTGTCCACCGATTGAAATCATTTATGACATCAACATAGTGGATATTCCAAATGACCAAACCGTTCCATTTATTGAAGCAACAAGACAGTAATAATGCAGGAGATATATAAAATAACAAAGGAAATCAGTAGGGTTGAAGGCTTGATAAACAAGTACTTAACAAATATGGCATTGGGCAAAGCAATTGATAAATCAATGTATGACTGCCTCAATGAATATCTGATGTTATTGAAGTATCTATTATTAAAGTCCATAGAACTTTTTGAAATCAACCGGTTTGAACAAGATTGTACTATATGTAATCTTGTAATTGAATTGACAGAATGTAATCTCAACACAATGGTTGAAGTTAGAACTTGTAACTTAACTATTGAAATAATAGGCTAATGGTAAGCGAAAAAGTGATATTGAATATTGAAACACAAAACTTTCCTGTGACTATTATCATATCGCAGATAAATAGCAATTGTGCAAGTAATCTTGATGAAGATATTGTTATCAGCAATTATAATCAATCAACTTACATATTCGATTTTGAAATGGAAGATGATTGTCAAGGTGCAGAAATAAAGTTTACTGTTATTGATTCGGAAGGTTGCACGGAAGTGAAAGCAACAGGACTTGTTAATCCTTGTAAATCGTTTGTTTATCAAGTTGCAAAAGTTACGGAAGGAAATAATATCACGGCAAGAGTTACAGGCAATGGGTTGTTTTGGGTAGAATGGTATGAAGATAATGTTTTGATAGGCAACGACACTTTCATAACATTACCTAATGGTTCTGGAGATATTGAAGTCGTAATAAAAAATCAAAAAGGTTGTACTTATACAGAAATAGTTAGTTTTATAAACTTGACTATTCAAGACTTTGCTAAAACAATAACCGACTGTAACGCATTGCCTACGCAAATCAACTTTAGTACGCTCATATCACCTTCAAATACGCCAATTACAAGCATTCAATTAGTTACTCCTGCTGCACACGCTACGACTAATATTGTTGGCAACAACATTCTCGTTTACGCCCAAGAGGACTATTTCCTTACTGCCGTTGTAGATGAGTTTGATGTGCTTGTAACAACAGCAAATGGTACGGTTACATCTACGGTGACAATGAGTATTGATGCTTGTGTAGATTGTATTACTGGAGATGACGTAACATTAAACTTTGCTTATAATATTGACAATGACGGCAACGTAACATACACCGCAAATAAAAACGCTATTCCAAACAATCCACAAGGCATTGTATCGGATTTAGTGTATATTTCTACTAATCTTGGACAATCATGGGCTTTAGGTGATGCTATTGCTCAATGCGATGCGTTTAACTCAATGGGTAAGTTTTTTACAGAATGTTCTAATCCTTACACTAATGCTGTTGAATGGACAATAAAAGGAAGACTGTGCGGCTCGGGATATGTTGCAGGACCATTATACTTCAAAGAAAAAAACACAGGTAATATCATTCAATCATATCCATCAGCTAATATTATCACAACAGCAAATGGAGAGTCTATAACAACAGGTGTTTCGAGTATTTACAACTGGAATGGTATTATTGCACAGTTTAGCTACACCATGAATGATGGTTTTGTAAAAAACGTAGAGTTTGAATATACTAATACTTTTACTTCGGCATCAGACGCAGGAGATTGTAATGGAAATCCTACCAATGTTGTAACCGCAGTAGGCGACCATAAAATCATTTGGTTCAAAAGGGTTGTTACGTTTGATAATGGTTGCCAAGAAGTATCATCTACTTATTCTATTTCTATTATTGAAACAGACAACGTATTACCTAATCCGACTTTCATAGAAGGTGTAAAAATAGCATAACATGACTTTGACATTAAACGACATTGTAAATAAGCCAATATTATTAGGAATTGGTCAGCGGTTACAGAAAAAAAATATTAATGTTTTTTCGTTGTATGATGAATTAGGAATTGATTTTACTGGAGTAGAAGCCTGTAAAGCAGTTATTGAGCCTGTAATTGAAGTAATTGAAACGATTGAAGAAGATTGTTAAAATAAACAATCTTTTTACACCTAACTATACTACTATGGAATTGATTTTTGAACACCTTGACGAGGTTGTTTATGCTCTTATTGCGGTTATTTCAGCAGCTATTGGCTTCATAGCCAATCAGCTAAAGAATCCGGAAGTCAAAAAGCTGTTTAGTAAAAACAGTGCGTATCTTTCTCTTAGGCGAAGTTCTGAAATAGGTATTGTTACAGAATTAATGAGAGTAAGTAGTGAAGCGAATAAAAAAACAGATTGGTTAAAACATTTGATTGTATTTCGGATTTATAAAAATGGCGTAGATAAGCTACGAACGGAAATACATATCAAAAACAATGTTTTAGTAGATAGAAACACTTGTTTTTTGGACAATATTCCATCGGCTTATTATAATTCTTTTTTTGATTCGGTTGAAAAAGATGGACAGGTTGATGTTGAAAACGTATCGGAAGACAAAGACTTTAAAAACTTTTCTTCATTAATGAGTACCAATGAAGTTAATAGCTACATTGTAATTAAGTTGGGTCAAAAAATGTACTTATTGATTGCATCGGAAGAGTGGCGGGCTTATGGAAATGAGATTATTAAAATAAGAGAAGAAGTGATGCGATTACATGAGTCTATCAATATGATTTACGACTATAGGATTAATTAAAATAAAGCCAGTTGTGGCGATTCGTTTGTTTGAGTCTTGGTTTTTTTAAGCTGTTTTGGAGGTGATTTAGGTTTCATGGTTTTCCTAACTTCATCTTCAAGCAGCTTTTTCTGTTCCGGACTCAAAATCAGTGTTGATTGCAATTCCTTGACTTTATCTTCATTGATTGCTCTTTGCTCTTCCTTTGCTTTATCAAATTCTTTTTTCCAATATTGTCCTGTGGTATAAAAAGAACTTGATTCGTTTGGTATTTGAACAATAAGCATTTTAGAAAAATATCCCATTTCACGGTGAAACCGCTCGTTGGCTCTAAAGATGAGAGGAATTAACTGCATCATAGAAATACACGAACCTTCTTCATTGCTTTCGATGCCTTCTATTTCCATTTGTTCCGTGACGTATCTATCAATGATGTCAATGTCTATTGCATCAAAATAGGCTTTTGCTCCTTTTGGTCCCAGGAACAGTTGAGTTTTTGTTGCCCAATGCATTGCAGTTTCATCCAATCCATTACCGCAGGTGATTTCTCCTTCGATGTGATGGAAAAGCATATTGATAGCCGACATTTTAGCACAAGTTCCATCTATGTCATTGGCGACACCATAGAACTCATTGCCCAATTGTTTGGCAACATAGTGTCCGGCAAGTATTGTTCGGGCGGACCCGGAAGTAGGGTCATTAGTAACGCCTGAAACGTTATTCATTTGTGCCATTAAATCGCATAGTGCTTCGGGCGTAAAGAATTGACCGAGTGAAGCACTTGAATTATATGTCATGAAAAGATCGCCGAAAGGGTCTATCCAACCTTTTTGCGGTTGCCAATAATCAGCAATTCTCATGTAAGCTATTGTTTCATCGGCAGTATAATCTTTTCGGTCTTTCAGTATCGTATTGATATTAAAATACTTTTTCATAGCTTTTTGAATATCCATTTTTTTGATTTTGTGGATATAATCATTGACGACGGTTTCGTCCTCAACGCAAAGCATTTGTTGTTGAACAATGTCTATGGTTGAAATACCATGCACCATTGAATTATACATTGCAAGGGTTAAGGAATACATTGCTTCATAAGCATTGATGTATCTTTCGGCTTTTAGGTTTAGCTGTAAGTTTCCAACAAAGTGTTTATGGAATACGAAGTTGATGTAGTCGTGAAAGACATCTGATGTGCGATGTTCATAACCGCCTAAGACATCAAAGAAAGATGCGATAGGCATAAGCCACGGTTTGGTAGATATTTCTTGTTTGGTAGTTTTCATTGATAGATATTAAAAAGCCGCAAGGTTCGATTGAACTTTGCGGCTTTGGTTATTAAGTGTTTTTTATTTTCATGTATTCGTAACGCACAAGCTCACACAAAGCATAAAAATCTGAAGTGTCTTTATAAGATTGACAATAATATCTTATTATGTCACTATTTGGTTGTTTTTCTTTTAAATCTTCTTTAATTTTTAAAGCGATTTCTTTAGCTGCAACCGACAACACCCTTGGATTATAGTAAGATAATGTTTTTTTAAATTGACACATTCTTTCAAGCAATTTAATTTCTCCAAGACCTTTAAACAAGTCATAGAGATTGTTGCCTGTCACGTCAATCCATTTGTTATTGCCATATCCAATGTATGTTTCAAGCATAAAATCACCAAGAATTACTTCGCCATCTTGTTCAAACTGTTTCAATGCTTTCAAATATTGTTCTTTATCTTCCTCCTCATTCGATTCAAATTCTTTTTTGAAAGCAAGTTTTAAGTTTTCAACATCTTTAATGACAATAAAAGTTTCTCCATTTCCTTCACGCATTTCCAAGTTATGTTTGTCAAGGAAAGGTTTGATTTCGTTATTGTAAAATTCATTTCTGCAATTAGAAATAAAGTCTTCAATAACATCATTGTAGTTTTTCATACTTTTACATTAAGGCTCGGAACGGCTCTGATAATTGATTTTATTATCCGCACCAGTCCGAGCCATTATTATTTAATCAGTCAAATCGAATTTTAAATTGTTTTTATCGTAAGGTAAATAGGAGTGATAATTCCCTTTGTCGTAGATATAATTTTCTTCGTCTATACCTTGTAGTTTTGCAAACTTTTTGACATCTTCTTTAGTTTCAACAAGTAGTCCGATAATATAACCACCTCCCGGTTCATATTGTACCATTACAGGTGTGACTCCCTCTTGTGTAATGTCGTATGGAATACAATTATCCCACAGCGTGGCTGTATTACGGATAATCTTACTCTTGTTAGCGTTTTTACAGACATAAAACCCACTAATTGAAGCTTTTTCAAAAATACGAATAGTGCGGTCTTTAAGCGTCATGTCATTATCCCAAACGATTACCAAATCACCTTCTTGTGGTGTTGGTACTTTGGAGTTTTCATAACACCGAAGTTCATTAGCATCAAAAGGTTTGCATTGATTGAACAACTCACAATTAAGCAATTCATCACCACCGTCAAGAAGTGTTGATGATGCTACATAAGGATATTTGTTGTTTTTTGATATTCTTATGAAAACCTTTAGCTTCCAGTCTTCAAAAGGAGAATTACGCACCCAAACGACTTCATTCTGCTTAGGCATCCACGGCTTTTCATACGTAAAGCCTTCCAATTTACCGTCTTTAGAGATAGTGTAAGGTGTGTAGGATAATAAGGATTTCACTGCATATGGAATCCATAAATCACCATTTTCGTTTGACAATACACATCCCCATCCCAACAAAATATCATTAAACCCATCATCTTCACCTTCCCAATCTTCTTTTGAGAGGTTGTTTTTTTTTATTTCGTACTCTGTATCCATGAGATACATTGTATCGCCTACGTTTATTTTTCTCATTCTTTTATATTATCAATAGCCATTGCCATTCTTTTAACAAAATCCCTAATGTCATTGAAAAAAGTTTTTTCATCAATGTCTTTGGGTGATATAATATCTTCATCGCCTCTAACGATATGAAACAAAGCGTCATGCAATACTTCGATTGTCGCAATATCCTCATTTGTGACTGTAATAAGTCCTGTTGGAGTATCGGTAAATCCTACTGCTTTGTTGTATTCCATTGAGTAAGGTGTCAAAGACAGTAGTTTAACGGTTTCTGTTTTAATCCAACCGTAAAAAGAAGCGTTTGCTTCTTTGGTTTCTAATCGAACTGGTTGAACTTTGTCTGTGTAATCAATTGATGTGACTACATATTTTGTTGTTAGTATGTAGTACTCTTGACCGATATTAATCTGTTGTAGTTTCATATTTCCATTATTTTATCGTAAACTAAACCCATCAAATGAGTGTCTTGCCCGTAGTATTTAGTCACGTATTGATAAATAAGTTCAGTCGGATTTGGTTCAGAACCACCATCAAAGCAATCTTCTTTGCCATTATCGGAATTGATAAGGTCAATGATAAACTTTACTTGTTTTGCTTCAACTTCGTTTAGAATATCAATTAAGTCTTCTAAACTGCACTCGTTCCAATTATAATGCTGTCCATTATCATCTAAGAGTGTAAGTCTATCATTTACAATGATTAATTCTGTGTAATCGGACACATTTATCTTGATTGCTTTTTCTCGGACATGACTTGAAGTCAAGTCGCTGTTTTCTACTTTGTTTCGTAGTTTACGAATTACTTTTTGTTCTAAGTCCCGGTACTGTTTTTTTAAGTTTTCCATCTTTTTTTCAATTAAATACCTTTTAGTACTCATTCTTTTTCTCACCACAAATCGAATTCTGGATATGATGGTTTGAATCCAAACTTGTCATTGAACGCATTGGTGTACTTTTCGGCAATGTCATCAATCTCGTAACCTAATTGAATCTTTGCGGCTTCGCAAACAATGTCAATCATGTTATCAAACTCATCTTCCCTTTCTTCTTTTAAACTTTCGTTATCAAAGAATTGGTTTCTCAATGGTCCATAAGTTGTAACCAAAGTTGTTTCAGGCGTTTTTTCGAAGTAAATGAAATGATGACTTCTTTCTGTTTTCTTGTGAACTTCAATGACAAACGGTTTGTCACCATTTGTAGATGCTACTTTAATAGTTCTACCTTCTGTTGTTACTATGTCCATATATTTGATTGTTATTAATTTAATGCGTTTTAAAAAAGCATTGCAATAGCATCTAATTGTTCATTAGTCGCATTAATGCCGTGATGATTTAATAAATGTTCAGATAATGCACCAGACGCAATAGCATAGATTATTTCTTTTGCTTCTTCTTCTGTTATTACTTGATTGAATTCTTCCTGTACATGAATACAAAGTATAAATTCGAATAATTCATAATGTTCATAGTCCACCGAGTATTTGGTTTGCGGCTGCTTCTGCTCCTTTATCGTAAGCTTGTTCTGCAGCTAAAGTGATTAAATCAAAAATGTCTTTATACATTTGGATAGTTTTATCCGTCACGTCAGAAGGCATTTCTACGCCTTGAAAATCATTTACAAGTCCTTCAATGTAGGTTTGATAGTCTTGTGCTGTTTTTACGTCTTGTAATTCCATAATATTTAATTGTAGTGCAGTCGTTTGACCACACTAAGTTATTAACTAAAGTCCGATGCGATTTTATAAAGAAGGGCATCAACCCTGTAATACTTTTCTTCAATGAAAATCCATAGTTCACCAGTTTTGATAGCTGGATCTTCTTCGTTGTGATAGGTAGTAATATCTATCTTTTCTTTTTCGATGTAGTCTAAGAACTCACCGCCCGGGCGAAGCACTTCAAGCTTTACCTGTGTTAGAATAATACCATACCGAATTGCATCTGCTACCCGATGCAGGTTTATTTCTTTTACATTGAGGTCTTCAAAAAGAATATCAACTTCTTCGAGAAACAAGACGACAGACTTTTTAGCTATCAAGTCTTTTTCTATTTCTGCTAATCCTTTTTTGTTGTTAGATACCCAAGTCGGATAAACACCTTCGGATATTCCAAGCTCTTTTTTCATAACAGCTAAAGTATCTTTAACCGTTATTGATTTTCTTTTTTTCCTGGTCCAATTCGCTATTATCTCTTTAACCTTTTGAGCCAAATGAGCCTTAGCGATTGATAGCTGCATGCCGTTGTTAATTGCCATTAATAAGTTTTTTTAGCTTTTCTTGTATTTCGACAAGTTGTTTGTTAAGTATTTTTTCTTCTTGTAGCTTTTTATTTGATAAATAAGCATTTTTAATCTCAATCTGTGGCTGAGTTAAATACTTATCATCAACGTTAGCTATTTTGTAGTTATCAAACTTAAACTCTGACAATCTTTTCTTGATTGTTTCTTCAATCTCTTCTTCTGTTGGGTTTATTAAAATCCCGTACTTTTCACAAAGAAAATCGCCGGAAGAATAGACGTCGTCATAATAAACTTTGTATCCCCAGTATTTTTCTTCGGTTGAACCAACTATCGTTGACATTGAAACTTTTAATCCAGAAAAGCTTCTGTCTTTGCTTTCAAATACTTTTGGCATTATTCCGTCTTTTGGGAAAAGTGCCAACGTCTTAGCATTAATCAACTCCGTTTTGTTAAGAACGAACTTATTTGATTCTATTTTAGTCTTCGTTAGTTTCAAAACTTCATCACTTAGTTTTAATTTTTCAAGTGTTAATTGTTGAACATTTTTTTTCAACTCACTTATTTCATCATTAAGTTTAATAACTTCTTGTGAAAACTTTTCAATCGGAGGTGTTTTGAATACTGCATCAACGATAATATCGTTTTCATCAATACATTCTACCATTTCATAGTATTCGTCAAAGTATTGTTCTTGTTCATAAACTTTGTTTACGATGTACTTTTCGCCTATTTTTTCTTTTAAGCAACAGGCTTGACCGTTTTTTAAATACATTAAATCCATTTGATTACATTTAATTGGTGATAATTAGTTTTTTTTCGTTTTCGTAATACTTAAGCATTCCTTTCTCTTCGTAATGCTTAATGACTTGCTTTACATCGAAAAGATGTGAATGTTCCATGTACATTTTAGCAACTTTGTCCGCATCGAATACTCGGTGGACATACTTTTTTAGTGCGTCTTCTGCTGATGAAACGGCAATGATTTGTACTGTTTCCCAACTGCTTGAAAGCACATCATCAAGTTTTTGGTGCATTT
>CAYGPH010000041.1:0-11885 GCA_964351815.1 uncultured Verrucomicrobiales bacterium
GTTTATACCAAAATCTTCATATTTAAAACTAAATCAGCAATTATGCAGGGGTATTCTATTTATATTTAAAAAAACTTTTTAATTGTGTTTAAAACTCTTCCCTTATTTGTTACTGCATTTGTTTTTATTATTGAACTGTCCATAAGCTTTAATTCTGTGCTATTACCCAACTTGCAAGATAGTTTTACTATTTCTGATAGCCTAGCAAGCTTTACGATTGGTCTGGGCATTTTCTCCCTTGGTGTTGCTGCCATGGTATATGGCAGTATTTGTGACGGTTTAGGTAGACGCCCGATAATTCTTATTAGTAGCTGCTTGTTTTGCTTTGGCACGTTAATTAGTCTTCTGGCTACAAATGTGACTATACTTATAATTGGAAGGCTACTTCAGGGGTTTGGTGCTGGTGCTGGTTGGGTTGTGGGAAACGCAAGTTTAAAAGACATTTTTCATGGTAAGGAATATGGACGAGTAATTAATCATTTACATGCAATAGTAGGGATTGTTCCTGCTATAGGGCCAGTTTTAGGATCATATTTAGTTGGAAATTTTGATTGGCGCCATATATTTGGATTTTTATTATTTGCCAGTTTAATTTTACTTTTTCTACAGTTTTTCAAACTGCCAGAAACAATTTTAAAAAGAGAAACTATAAGCTGGAATATATTTTTAAAAAATTACAAACTTGTTCTTGGTAATCATAATTTTCAATTTTTTGCACTTTTTAAGGTTTTAATGGTTACGTTACTGTATACGGATGTCAGCATCTATGCCCTAATTTTAGTAAATCATTTAGGTGTTGCAGATACTAAAGTAGGCATCTATATTTTACCACTATTTCTTGCCTATGTAATTATGACATTAATTGCAGAAAATTTTTTTGCCAAGTACTTTTCAAAGGAAAATATATTAGTTCTTGCCATCTTTATGGTAGGCTGCAGTGGAATATTACAGCTTATTATTTACTACCTTTTTGTGGTTACCCCATGGTTATTGCAACTGTCAAAATTACCAGTTTATATGGGTTTTGGTTTGTGTTTTGGAAATGCTACAGGCTGTATTGTAGCTTCTGTACCTAATAAAGCTGGTTCAGCAGCTGCCATGATGATTGCCTTAGAAATGTTATTTAGTTCTTGTGGAATAGCCATACTAGGATATTTTTATAACGGCACAATAGCTCCATATGGATTTTTGTGCTTAGTAATTGCAGTTTTCGTGTTGCTGGTGAATAAATATATTAAAACGAGACCTTAAAGTTTATTTTTCAAGAAACTGATGTTTCGTCAAAAAAAAATTTTAGGAACTTTAACCAGATTTCCTTAAGTTCATGGCATTTTGTTTTTCAAAAAGTTCTAGCAGGATTTTAATGGCGTTGCCTTGTTCTCCAATTAAGTTAGGATTAGTTTTTAAAATTTCATGGGCGTAATCATAAGCTTTTTCAAAAAGTTCCTGATGATACTTTGCAATTTCTGGATCTTCATCACTCAAATCACTAAAACGAAATTTTGGTAAACCGCTTTGGCGTTTACCAACTATTTCTCCGCCACCACGTAATTTCAAATCTTGTTCAGCTATAAGAAAGCCATCATTCGTGTCTCGCATAATTTCTAAACGACGTTTACCATGCAAACTTAGGGGTTGTGAATAAAGCAATAGACAATAGGACTGTATATCGCTTCGACCAACCCTACCACGCAGCTGATGCAATTGAGCCAACCCAAAACGTTGGGCCTGTTCAATAATCATAACCGTAGCGTTAGCCACATCAACGCCAACTTCAATTACAGTCGTGGAGACCAAAAGTTTTTTTTCACCAAGGCTAAAGGCCTTCATGATTTTTTCTTTTTCATCATTTTTCATTTTTCCATGCACAAGGGCAACAGTATCACCAAATTTTTGCTGTAGCTTTTCAAAACGCACAGTTGCGGCAGTTAGGTCAATTTTTTCAGATTCTTCAATCATAGGGCAAACCCAATAAATTTGGCGCCCCATTTTCATAACTTTTTCAAGTTGTAAGTAAATATCATCCAAACGGTCTTCCGTACTAACTTTTGTAATAATATTTTTTCTACCCTTAGGCTTTTCACGAATTTGCGTAATTGTCATATCGCCATGCTTTGCCAACACCATTGTTCTGGGTATGGGCGTAGCTGTCATCGATAAAATATGGGGATTATTGCCTTTAGAGCATAACTTTAAGCGTTGCTCTACACCAAAACGATGCTGTTCATCAATCACCACAAGTTTTAAATTTTTAAATCTCACATCTTGTTCAATCAGGGCATGGGTACCAACAAGCAACTGCACTTTACCATTGGCTAAATCTGCTAAAAGCAATTCCCTTGATTTAGATTTTCCCCTACCCGTAAGCAACTGAACATGAATATTAAATGGATTCAGCATTTCTTGTAATTTTTGAAAGTGTTGTTGTGCCAAAATTTCTGTGGGTACCAAAATAGCCGTTTGAAATCCTTGAGCAATCATGTCGCAACAGGCTAATAGTGCTACTACAGTTTTTCCACTACCTACATCACCCTGAACCAATTTCACCATTTGTTTTAAATGATGTAAATCGTGGCGAATATCTGTTAACGCATGTTGCTGCCCCTTTGTTAATGTAAAAGGTAAATTTTTTTCAACACTTTGGCTAAGCTTAGAAATAACAAATTTTTCTTGAACAGCTTTTAAGGGTTCTTGCTGAATACTGCTAAGGGCAAGGCTAATATGGTAAGCCATATATTCATCTAGGATTAGCCTTTTTCGTTCCTCTGAATTATAGGCTACAGCTTCAGGTGAGCCTAAGTGAATACTTTTTAAAGAATTAACAAAACTTGGCAGGTTCCATGCGGCGTTTTGCCATTCGGGCAATTTAGGTGAGGAACCTATAAGTTTATGGATAAGGGCTGCAATCATTGAACGATTAAGCCCTGCCGTAAGGGGATAAATACGTTCAAATCCAACCCATTTATCTTTTTCTGCAACCGGCCCCATAAAATCGGGATGAGACATCTGATATTTTGCCAAAGTGCTTTGCTGTGCTTGCTTTATTTGGCCACTTATAAGTATTTTTTTTCCCTCAGGCGCGGAACGCTGAAGAAAATGAGAATAAGGATTAAAAAATGTTAGTTCAATAGATGTATGGGTTTTATCATGCACCAAAATTCTATAGGGCGTGCTTTTTCGTATATTTGGATAGTGAATTTGAACATCAACTTCTAACGTAACAAGTTCACCTGTTCTTGCTTCAGAAATTTTTTCAATGGAAATACGCTGCACTAAATGACTTGGTAAATGCCACAGAAGATCGATATTGCGTTCACCAACAAGTTTTTTGTAAAATTTAATACGTTTAGAGCCAACTTGTGTGTGTCTGATAAGTGGCTCGAAGAAAAAATCTACTGGTGTGGGCATTTGCTTAAGATATCTATAAACTGTTGCATTTTATGTTCTGTTCCAATGGTTATGCGTAAATAATCAGAAAGTCCATATGCATCCATGGGTCTAACTATAACACCATTTTCTCCTAAAAAAAGATAAACTTTTTTCGGGTTTTCAAATTTTGCCATCAGAAAATTATTATAGAATGGTAAGGTAAAAATATTAAGCTTTGCAAGAGACTGCTGGGTGTAATGAAAAACTTTTTTATTATTTTCGCAACACGTTTGAATCCAGGCCTGATCTTTTAAGGCTGCCAAACCAAGAACTTGGCTTAATCCTGATACGTTAAAAGGTAAACGAATTCTATTTACCCAATCAATAATTTCTGCGTTTGAAATCATGTAACCCAAACGTAAATTTGCAAGGCCATAGGCTTTAGAAAAACTTCGGGTTACTACAACATTAGAATATTGCTTGATAAAAGAGACACCGCATTCATAGGTGTTGATATCATCCATATATTCTGCATAGGCAGAATCAAAAACAACAATTACATTTGAAGGCGTACGCTTTAAAAGCTCTTGAATTTGTTCGATTGTTAAATACCTGCCAATGGGGTTACCTGGATGATCAAGGTAAATAACTTTTGTTTTATCGGTCAGTTTTTCAAGAATTTTTTCAACACACAAAGTAAAATCTGAATTTAAATTAAACGTAATTGGTGTTGCCCCAACCGCAAGGGTAGAAATTTTATATAGGGCAAAAGCGTGTTCAGCAAACAGTACTTCGTCACCTTGTGTGGCAAAAGTGCGTGCGATAAGTTGTAAGGCCTCTTCAGAACCACAACTCACAAGAAAATTTTCATCTTTTAAACCATAGTGTTTGGCCAAGGCTCTTCTTAAAATCTTAGCTTCACCGTCTGGATAAGTATTTATTGTTTTGGGGAGTTCAAGAAAGCTATCTAATAATTTTGGTGATGGACCATAGGGGTTTTCATTTGATGCTAAAAAAATGTTATTAACAAAACCTTCGGGAAAAACATTACCACCTTTGTAGGGTGATATACTTTTTAAAGATGGTAGGGAAGGCTTAGGTTTCACTTTTAAGATTTAGCAAAAAGATGACAAAAGTTTGTATAATTTGTAAGAATTTTTTCAAGTCTTGATAATTGTTTTGGATCAGTAAATTGACCATTTTCTATCTCTGAAAAAGCATTTGCTAGGGAAAACATTTCAGGAAAAACATAATTTCCTAATCCTTCGAAAGGTATACGGGTTTGCCACAGCCCCCTAATTGCACCGAATTGGCTTGGGCTTGCACCCACCAGTAAAACGCATTTACCTTTTAAAGGCATTGGTGTTACCCGAGACAACCAATCTATTATTGTTTTTGTGACAGAGCTTATAGTGTAGTTATATTCAGGGCTAGCAATGATTAAGCTTTGGCATGCAGCCACTTTTTCTCCCAATATTTGTACACCCTTTGGTAAAGGGGTTTCTTGATCCTGGTTATAAATAGGGATATCTAAAGCGTTTAAATCTATAACTTCAGCGTTTTGTAATTTTTCTGCAATAATTTTTAAAATTTGTCCGTGAATGGAATCTTTTCTTAAGGAACCAGAAATAAGAATATGTTTCATATGATTTTTTCCCCTATGAAGTTTTTTTTTTAACAAAAGTTTTGAAAGAATCAACTATCGTTTGAAGAATCGAATAATTAGAACTATTGGATGCTGGTGTTGAATCTGCGATGGAAGAATGATCGTTAGGGAATACAAAAACACCGTTATTCATAAGAAGTGCCGCAGCTTCAATTATAGCTTGGTTAGAAAGAGTAATTTTTTTATTTTCAGTGTTGTAAACAGAAGCATCGTAAAAACTTTTATCTTGGGATACTAATAAAACGCATTTACCAGCGATAACTGATTTTTCAATATCACCACCACCACACAACCATTCAAGTATTGTTTTTGTATAACCACCAAGACCACCCATAATTGTAGGCACTATTATAATCAAGGCATCTGCATTTCTTGCCTTATTAAGTAGATCTTCAATTTTATCGTTTTCATACAAATTTTTATTAAAAAAGGGCATTTCTTCATTTAAGCTTGATGGTGATAAAAAACTGTTAACTAAGCCCTTTGTATAACTATTGGCTACACCAATAAAATTACTTAATAATGAATACAAACTGTCACTTTTATTGTAGTCTTTATCGTAATTTACACCACCATCTATAATAAGATATTTAATGGACAATGGAACGGCTTTTTTGCTAACAATTGGCTTTTTAACTATTTTTGAGTCTGATGCACTTATTAGTGATAGGTTTATAAATATTGCTGCAAAACAAAAAAATATTTTTTTCATAATTTATATTTCTTTCCCTTATTCAAGTTTATAGTTCTGTTAGGTTTGTCAAAAATTTTTGCTGAACCCATTTGTTAGACTTATAAAGATTTTTTTTAAGTAACTTCAAAATAGCCTATCAAAGTCCCAAACATTATTATATAAAAAAAGTGTGTTTGTATAAGATGTAGTTATCAACCCTTGCTGTATTTGAAAAACCTATTTATATATATAAAGTATAAGTAATAATAGTTTGCGTAGATGCAGAAAAAAGATATCAAAGACCTTGCGGAAATATTACATTCCACCGATTTAAGTGAAATTGAATACGAAAAAGAAGGTATACGTATTCGTGTTGCGCGGCAAATATTTAGTACACCGCTAAATTATGGTGCAATGGTATCTGCTGGTAATCCCCAAGCACTTGAACCAATTAGCCAAAATTCAGATACTCAGGCTGAAAAAATAGAACAAGGTGAACCTGTTAAATCACCTATGGTTGGAACAGTTTACCTTTCACCCCAACCAGGTGCAAAGGCTTTTGTATCCAAAGGTGATCATGTAAAAATAGGTGATACGTTAGTTATTATTGAAGCCATGAAAGTGATGAATCCAATTAAGGCTACAAAATCTGGGGTGGTTAATAGCATACTTGTTGAAGATGCCTCTCCAGTAGAATTTGATACACCGTTACTAAGAATTATATAGGTTTATGAAATTATTTAAAAAAGTTCTGATTGCAAATCGTGGAGAAATTGCCCTTAGGGTTTTAAGGGCATGTCGCGAACTAGATATTAAAACCGTCGCTGTACATTCCGTGGCCGATGCTTCATCGAAACATGTGCGCCTTGCCGATGAAAGTGTGTGCATTGGTCCGGCTGCATCAAAAGATAGTTATTTAAACATTCCAGCAATTATTGCTGCTGCAGAAGTTACAGGTGCAGATGCTATTCATCCTGGTGTTGGTTTTTTATCAGAAAATGCATATTTTGCCGAAGTTGTGCAAGAACATAATATAACTTTTATCGGCCCTGATCCCAAGCACATACGTTCTATGGGAGATAAAATTACAGCCAAACAAACCATGATAGATTTAGGAATACCTGTGGTGCCAGGTACTAAAGGTATGGTAACGCCAGAAAACGCCGTAGAGTGGGCTGAAAAAATAGGTTTGCCTGTAATTATTAAGGCAACTTCTGGTGGTGGCGGTAAAGGCATGCAGGTTGTAAAAAACTATAAGGATGTTGTGCAAGCTGTTCAAATTGCAAGTTCAGAAGCAAAGCTAAACTTTGGCAACGACCAAGTATATATGGAGCGCTATTTAGAAAACCCTCGCCATATAGAAGTGCAAGTTTTAGCCGATCATTTTGGTCATGCAATTAACCTTGGTGAGCGTGATTGTTCTATTCAGCGCCGTCATCAAAAAATTTGGGAAGAAGCTCCGTCCCCTGCTTTGAACGAAGAAAAACGCCATGCGTTAGGAAAAATTGTTAACAAGGCCATGGCTAAAATGGGCTACAAGGGCGTTGGCACATTAGAGTTTCTGTATGAGAACGATCAATTTTTCTTTATGGAAATGAACACACGTATACAAGTAGAGCACACAATTACCGAAATGGTAACAGGTGTAGATTTGGTCAAGGAACAAATTAAAGTCGCAGCTGGTAATCCGCTTACCCTTACCCAAGATGACATTGTTATTAGGGGACATGCTATTGAGTGCCGTGTAAACGCTGAAGATCCAGAAACATTTATCCCTTCACCTGGTAAAATTACCATGTATCATGCACCCGGTGGCTTGGGCATTCGGGTTGATAGTCATTTATACACTGGTTATACGGTGCCGCCCCATTACGATAGTATGGTTAGTAAGCTTATTATTCATGGTAATACGCGTGAAGAGGCTATCAAAAGAGTTAGCCGTAGCCTCGATGAGTATGTAATAGATGGAATTAATACCAATATTCCTTTACATAAGCGCCTTGCAGAAAACTTAGATATGCAAAAGGGCGAATATTCTATAAACTGGTTAGAAAACTATCTTGCTAAAACCTAATAAATGAATTTTTTTAGCCATTTTTTACCGATAATTATTTTTATTGGAACCTTCGTTGGTACAGGGGTTTATTTTACCCTAGAAAATCATCCTGAGGCTTTTTATCAGATATCACCAACAATTGCGGTTATACCTGGTATTTTGGTTATTTTTCTTTTTCATCGTACCAATTTTAAAAAAACCCTAGCTACGTTTATAGATGGCGTTTCCCATTCTGATATTATGACCATGTGCATGATATTTTTGCTTTCAGGTTCCTTTAGCCAAGTGACAAATGCCATAGGCTGTGATGATTCTACCGTACACTTTATTTTGCGTTTTGTTCCACCAGAATATTTGCTAATTGGGATTTTTATTACAGCTGGGGCTATTTCCACATCTATTGGCACATCTATGGGAACAATAGCTACCATCGGCCCCATAGCAGCAATGCTTGCGCGCCATTATGCTATTCCTATGGATTTGGGCCTTGCTACCGTTATAGGTGGTGCAATGTTTGGTGATAGTATATCACCCGTATCTGATACAACAATCGCTGCGGTTATGTCCCAGGGAGCCAATTACCGAAAAAAACTAATTTTAAATGCTCAGGTAGCAATTGTTGCAGGAATTATTACTATTGCTGTTTTGTATTTTATTGCTGAACAAAATCCTACAAAACCAAGTTTTGAAGATTATAATCTTTTATTAGTTTTACCCTATTTAACCTTAATTATACTGGCATTTGCAGGCGTAGAAGTTTTTGTTGTTTTGCTAGCAGGACTTAGCGTTGCTGGCATTATTGGCATTGCATACCAACAGTACAGTTTAGTACGCCTATGCCAAGATATGTACCGTGGCTTTGAAGACAGTTTTGAAGTATTTTTGCTGGCAATGCTTGTTAGCGGTCTTGGTGCACTGATGCAATCACGTGGAACCTTAGATTATATTTCAAAACTTATAACCCGCTCACGCGAGCTTTCAGCCAGGGGGGCCCAGTATTCTATAGGCTTTTTGGTCTCTATTTTTGATATAATGATTCCAATTAACACAGTAGCAATTATTTTATCTGGCGATATTGCTAAGGAAATTTCTAGAAAAGCAAAAGTTCCTAGCCATTACACGGCATGCTGGCTTGATATTTTTTCGTGTGTGACCCAAGGCTTTATTCCTTATGGGGCGCAAGTGCTTTTGGCTAGCAGCTTGGCTGGGGTTTCACCATTAGTTATATCTAGCAAGGTCTATTACTGTTTTATTTTAGGCATTGTTGCTATTAATTTTATTGCCTTTCGCAAAAACTTGAAAGAATAACTTCTATTATGAATAATCAACATTTTGGTTTTATAACCATTATTGGACCAGCAAATGCAGGAAAATCAACCTTGGTTAACCAACTTGTTGGTCAAAAGGTTTCTATTATAAGCCCAAAAGCACAAACAACCCGTTGTCGTTTATTAGCTATTGGTGTTTTTGAAAATACTCAACTGGCATTTATTGACACCCCGGGAATTTTTAAACCCCGCAAACAGCTAGATCATGCCTTAGTAAACGAAGCGTATGAAAGTATTCAAGGTGTTGATGCTACCTATATCGTTATAGATGTGAAAAAGCCCCAATGGAAAACCCTAGAAGGGATGGCCAAGGCTGTACCGCAGAAAATAGATTTAGTGCTGAATAAAATAGATCTTGTAGCAAAAGAGGAACTTTTACCAATTATTGAACGTTTGCAAACCCTTTTTACTATTAATAATGTGTTCATGATTAGCGCCCTAAAGGCAGAGGGTGTTGATCAGCTATTACAAAATATGAAAGGTATGGCAAAGCCTGGTGGTTGGCTTTATCCGGAAGATGAAATTACAAATATCCCCATGTATTTTTGGGCTGCCGAGATTACGCGTGAACAAGTATTTTTACAATTGGAACAGGAACTTCCATACGAAATTTACGTGGAACCTGAAAAGTGGGAAGAATTTTCTAATGGCTCCGTTAAGATTAACCAAGCAATTGTTGTGTCACGCGAAAATTATAAGTCTATGGTTGTTGGCAAAAAAGGCCAGCGTATCGGCAGTATTGGCGAAAAAGCCCGAAAAGAAATGGAACATCTTTTGCAGCGCCGGGTGCACTTGAAATTATTTGTTAAGGTAGAAGAACGTTGGCAAGAAAAAGCAGGGTCCCTAAAGGCCTTGGGTATTGGAATTTAAAAACTTTGGTCTCTGATTCTATCTAAACCTACAATTACAGCTGTTTCTGCACGCAAAATAAATTTCCCTAAGGATAAGGGAATAGTATTTTGCTTTAACAAACACATCTCTTCATCGTCCCAGCCACCTTCTGGGCCAACTATTAACCCCTTGGTTTTATTGTTTTGTTCTTCAATTGGCTTACCAGAAACATTTAAATGTTCAATGGCTGCATACCACTGGCAATTAGGATCATCCTTAATTTCTTTAAAAAATGTCCGCGATTTTAAAAATCCATCATGAAACGTAGGCATGGTAAAGCGTCCTGATTGTTGAATAGCTGCGATCGCATATTTAAGAAACTTTTGTGCATTGATTTTTGGTATATTACAACGGCTTGAATGAATCATGCGAAATTCAGTAACACCAAGCTCACAGGATTTTTCAATTACAAATTGAAGCAAATGAGGTTTTATTGGCACGAATGCTAAAATCATTGGTTTTGAAACTATAGGGTCATATAGCTTTTCTTCAATAATTGCTTTGTCACCCTTTAACCGTGCCTGCCATTCGCCATTAGTGTCGTTAAACAAGCTTACCATATCACCATTTTTCAAGCGTAAGACAGTGCGAATATGATTAAGCTGATCATTCGTTAAGGAAACCTCTATATCACAATCAAGGTTAGTGGAATGGAAAAGACGACGTGGCGTTGGCATGGATATAAAAAACGAGTAGGTTAAATGTTGATAGCAGATTTAAACTAAAAATGAAAAAAATAATTGCTCTGTTGCATTTAGCCCGCTTTCATAAGCCCATAGGTTTTTACTTACTTATGTGGCCATGTTTTTGGGCTTTGGCCATGTTTGAAACATCTGTAAGCACATACTTGTTTTACTTAATGTCAGTTGTTGTGTTACGTTGCTTGGGCTGTATCATAAATGATATTTGCGACCGCAAATACGATAAGCATGTGGAGCGCACAAAATATCGACCCTTAGCATCAGGACGCTTAAATATGCTAGAGGCAAGTATAATGTTGCTAGTTTTTGCAAGCCTAGCTTTTGTATTATGGTGGCAGCTTAGAGAAGCCGCTCAATATTTAAGCATAATTGCTGGCATCATGATATTGTGCTATCCGCTTATGAAGCGAGTTACTAATTTTCCCCAGGTTTTCCTGGGTTTAACCTTTAGCATGGTCATTCCAATTACATGGGCAGACCAATCTTTTATTGGCTTACAGCAGGATTGGCCATTATGGGCTTTACTTATGGGCTTTAACACACTTTGGGCAGTGTTTTATGATAGTATTTATGGCTTTGCTGATTTAAGCGATGATCAAAAGATTGGCGTTAAATCGATCACGCAGCTAATGCTAACAGCTCCTAAGGCCTACCTTACAATCATTAATGCTATTATGTGCGTGTTACTTATAGTGTTTACGTTTAAAATGGCTTCTGTAAGAATTTTTATAGCCGTGTTTGCAACTTGGTTTTTTCAGGAATATCTTATTGAAAAGCTTAATATACATGATGCAAAAAATTGTATTACTACTTTTAAAACCTGCCACTATCTTGGTTTTATAATTTGGATTACCTTATTACTTTAAGGCAAATACGCTATCATGCTTATATTCTTATGTAATCATGGGGATCACGGTAGCTAGAGGTATGCTGATGATCATTAACATATTCTAACACAACCTCTGCTGCCCGTTGACTAGGCATCATCGTGCCAGGTTTTAGCAACTGCATTGCTTCAAAAAAATGATAGCGCATGTTTTTTTGTGCTTGGGTATTTTCTAATAAAGCATCCATAATTTTGCTTAAATCGTTTGGGTTACATTTTTTCTGTAATAATTCTGGTATTACCTGATGATTAAGCAAAATATAAGACCCCTGCATAATTGCTGATTTAGTTTTAAATATGAAGATTTTGGTATAA
>CAYGPH010000042.1:0-11849 GCA_964351815.1 uncultured Verrucomicrobiales bacterium
ATTGTTGTGCACCCAATCTTTAAGTAAAAAATTAGGGTTGTATAGAAACAACCCTAATTTTCATAAAAAAAGTATATTATAACTTAATTTCATCAGAACTGAATTTTTTTCCTTCAGCAACTTTTATAAGAAGCTGAATGGCTGCTTCTGCGTTTGAATGTTCCGTCTCTGCTGCAGCTTTTGCCTCATTCATAATTCCTACAATACTAGGATCAGCTTCACCTTCATATCTTAAATCGTCAACGCTTGCATTACCTGATTGTATGGTTTCTACTGCACTTTGAACAACTTGCATGTATTTTTTTTGAGCATCACTTGTAGAAACTTGTCCAACCCTGGTTGTGTACTGAGCATAGGCCAATTCTGCTTTAGAAACAGCATCGTTGGTTTGACTAAGTAATTTCATTGCTTGCATATAGCTAATTGCTACATTCAAAATGGCTCTATTATCCTTCATGTGGACAATGCCCATGGCATTTGCAATTTCGTTGTAGAAATCATCCCCATATTGAACGTTATTTATCAAGAAACGCTTTTGTAATTTACGCGCGGAAATTTTAGATTCACCAGTGCCGTCATTCTTACTTAATTCACTGTAAAAAGTTTCAAGTAAATTTAAACGTTTTCTAGAAGAACCTAAATGATGCTTAAAACTATAATTTTCATCTAAAAACTCAGAACCAGTTGTGCTAGCTTGATAGCTATACTTTATAGCAGGCTCTTCGGGAAAATGAAAAGCGTTGGTTGTTGCGCTTTCACTAGCCGCGGCGTTAATTGTACCCATGGCAATCAGTGCGATTGTTAGTATCGTATTTTTTTTCATATAAAAAACTTCCTTAAAAATTAATTGGTTACACAACATATATAGATACTTTGTTATTTCATTACAACTTTTTAATATAAATCTCAATTTGGTATAATACAGGGATTAAGAAACTTAACTAAAATGAAAAAAAATTAAGGTCTTAAACACCTCTATTTTGCTGGATGTTTTTAACTGGTTTCATAAATACCTTCTGTTTTTAAAGCTTTTTGAATTCTTTCTTCTTCTTCATCTAACGCCTTACCAAATTTTATGTTAAAGAACAAAAGTAATGGTGATGCAACAAATATGGAAGAAAGGGCTCCAATAACTAAAGTAATCATAATTGGTAAAACAAAGGCAGAAATTACTTCACCACCAAAAAGGAAAAGGGCGAAAAGCGATAATAGGGTGGTAAGCACTGTCAATACAGTCCGCGATAGGGTTTCATTAATGCTGCGGTTAAGTATTTCTTCTAAACTTATGGTTCGCAATTTTTTAATGTTTTCGCGAATCCGATCAAGCACCACGATGGTATCGTTTATGGAATAACCCGCCGTCATTAAAATTGCCGTAATTGCCGTTTCATTGAATTCAAGGGGAAGAACAGCATATAAACCGAATATTAAAAAGCAGTCATGGGCAAGGGCTATCACTGCACACAAGGAATAACGCCATTCAAAGCGTATGGCAACATAAATTAAAATACCAATTAGCGAGAATATTACCGCATACATGGCATTTTTTATCATTTCACCACCTACCTTGGGGCCAACCGTATCAACTTTTTTGTAGGTTACGCCTGCACCTAAAATTTGTTTGATATTATTAACAGCATCCTCTGGAATAGATTGCACATTGTCTGGGGCTTCAAATTTAATGAGTAGATCCTTGCTAGAGCCAAATTCTTGAATAGAAACATCGCCTAGATTTAAACCATGCATTTTTTGGCGTAATTCTGCAACATCGGTTTCTTGCGGCATGGTGACATCCATGAGGATTCCACCCTTAAAGTCAATACCGTAATTAAGGCCGTTTACCAATAACGCAATAGCAAATAGTATGGTGGATAACACCACAACGCTAAAGGTTATTTTGCGTTTGCCAATAAAATCAATATTTGTATTGTTTGGAATAAATGAAATGCCGCGCATGATTTATGTTTCCTAAAAATTAAATGGATAATTAAATGGGTAAGGTTTGGGGTGATTTATTACGAAACCAAATGGCTGCAAGTAATTTCGTAACCGATAGGGCCGTAAACATGGAAATGATAATGCCTAAGGCCGTAGTTACGGCAAAGCCCCTTATTGGGCCAGAGCCAAACTGATACAATGCTGCAGATGCTATAAGGGTAGTAAGGTTAGCATCAATAATCGTTGTCATGGCCCGGTTATAACCAGCTTCGATAGCAAAAATGGCCTTAGTTCCTGCCCTTAGCTCTTCCTTAATGCGTTCATAAATAAGCACGTTGGCATCTACAGCCATTCCAATAGCCATGGCAATACCTGCGATACCGGGCAATGTTAAAGTAGCTTCGAGTATACTTAAAGCGCCAAAAAGGAGTGTTACATTAAAAATAAGTGCAATATTTGCAAACACCCCAAACAGTGCATAACCTAACAACATAAACACTGCGACCATAGCAAATGCTATTAATGTTGCATTTTTTCCAGAAGTAATTGAATCTGCGCCCAAACTTGGACCAATAGTCCGCTCTTCAACTACTTTTAAAGGTGCAGGTAACGATCCAGCACGAAGAAGCAGGGCAAGTTCATTCGCTTCTTTGATGCTGCGAAAGCCCCCAGAAATAGATGCTTGGCCATTTGGAATAGCTGAACGGAACACCGGCGCTGTAATAACTTTACCATCAAGCACAATTGCAAATTGCTTATCTATGTTATTTGCTGAAATTTCAGCAAATTTTCGGGCACCAACACTATTAAACTTTAATGAAACGCCAATTTCGTGTGTTTGTGGATCAGTTGTTGCTTGTGCATCGATAAGGGTATCTCCGTTAACAGCAATATGGCGTTTTACAGCTATTTGCTGCCCTAGGCCTTCTGATTCATACCTACTGTAGGGTAGCATCATTGTTTCTGGCCCTGATCCTGATTCATCTACCATATGAAAAGTCATTTTTGCAGTTGTGCCTAATCGTTTTTTTACTTCATTTGGGTCATCAATGCCTGGGAGTTGTAAAACTATTCGGTTTGACCCTTGACGCACAATGGTGGGTTCTTTTGTTCCTGTTTCGTCAACCCGTCTGCGAATGATTTCTATTGATTGTTCAATAATTGTTTTTTCCCTGGCATCTAAAGCTTCTTGGGTTAAGGTGGCATATAGGGTTGAATCTGAAACGGTAATTGATAAGTCTTTATCAATAGCTTGTATCAAGCGCTCTGCTTCAATTTTTTTTGTGTTTTCTCTTAATTGTACCTGCAGGAACTGACCTTTAGGTTTTTTTTCAATTGTAAGCTTTGTATAACCAATGCCATTATTACGTAGTGCTTTACGCACATCAGCAACAAGAGTATTTAAATATTCCTTATTAACTGTTGCTAGGTCTACTTCTAGTTGCAAATGTGATCCACCTTGTAGATCAAGGCCTAAACTAACGGTTTTTTGCAGCCAATCGGGTAAAGCTTGACGTTGATCTTTTGATAAAAAATTAGGCAAGGCAAAGCTGATACCAACTATACAAATGGCTAAAACAAGGAAAGCACGTGATGCGCTATATTTAAAAAGCATAAAAAATTACCTAGGGGTTGTTTGAAACAAATAGCTGCTATTGGAAAAATTGTGAAGTCAAAACTATTTTTGAATAGGATTTTTTTGTGCAACAGCTTTTTTAGTTGGGGCATTTTTCTTTGGTGCTGCCTTTGGCGTGTTCACAGCTGATTGAACTTCAATTTTTGCTTTTTCATTAGGGCTGCTAGCATTTATGGTGCTTGAGCCTTTTATAGGGGCAATTGCATTTACCGTGCTTCTAACAACTCTTACTTTTACATCGTTATTAATATTTATTTCAAGCTCATTGTCAGAAATAACATTATTAACAACAGCGATAATGCCACCTGCTGTAATAACCTTGTCGCCCTTACGAAGAGTATTAATCATTGCTTGATGTTCTTTAGCTTTTTTTTGTTGTGGGCGTATAAGCATAAAATAGGCAACAGCCATGATTAATATAATTGGAACAAATTGTCTGATGTCAAAACCCTGAACTGCAGATGCACCATCTGCATGCAAGCCAGACAAAAAAGCCAAACCAGGAAAAAAAGCTAAGTAAACTAATGAAAATCGCATATTTGATGTACCTTTGTGAATGATTATTAAGTTTGTTATAAAAAATATTGTAACCCTATAGATGGTATTTCTTCAATACCTCTGCTATCACATATTTTATGTTTGATATTATTAACACATATTATTTATATTTTAAAGTTGTGCATATTATTGCTTTTGTAGCATGGATGGCGGGATTATTTTATTTGCCAAGATTGTTCGTTTACCACACGGAATACCCCCATAGTGGCAATATGCTAGAAATAATGGAACGAAAACTCTTTAGAATTATTATGCAACCTGCAATGCACCTTACCTTAACCACAGGCATTCTTATGCTTTTTGCGGCAGAATTGTGGCGTATGCCATGGATGCATTTAAAACTATTGTCTGCACTAGCACTTGTTATTTACCATTTTTACTTGAAATATTTAATGACTCAGCTTAGATTGAAATTATCTCAAAAATCATCCCGATTTTTTCGTATTCTCAATGAAGTTCCAACTATCTTACTCATCATAATTGTTGTGATGGTAATCATTCAACCTTTTTAAGGAAATATATGCATTTAAATGAATTGAAAAAAAAATCTATTGCTGAACTATTAGATATTGCTGAAGAGCAGGGTGTAGAAAGTCCAAGTGCTATGCGCAAGCAAGATCTGATGTTTGCCATTTTAAAAAACTTGGCCAGTAGGGATATGGCAATTCATGGTGCGGGTGTTATAGAGGTTCTTCAAGAAGGTTATGGTTTCTTACGTTCGGCAGAATCTAATTACTTAGCGGGTCCTGATGATATTTATGTTTCTCCAAACCAAGTAAGGCGCTTGGGCGTTCGCACGGGCGATTATATTGATGGAGAAATTCGTGCTCCTAAGGATAGTGAGCGTTACTTTGCGCTAGTACAAGCATTAAAAATAAACTACGACGATATTGAAAATTTAAAAAATCGTATCCATTTTGATAATTTAACGCCACTTTACCCCGATGAACCGTTAATTCTAGAACGCAAGGATCCGCAAAAGGATTTTACTGCCAGGGTGGTGGATTTGATCTCTCCCGTTGGTAAGGGCCAGCGTGCTTTGGTCGTGGCGCCCCCGCGAACCGGTAAAACCGTTATGCTGCAAACGATTGCGCATTCCATTACAACAAACTATCCAGATGTTTTTTTAATTGTTTTATTAATCGATGAACGCCCCGAAGAAGTGACCGATATGGCTCGTTCCGTAAAAGGTGATGTTATAAGTTCAACATTCGATGAGCCTGCTGTTCGCCATGTGCAAGTAGCTGAAATGGTTATTGAGCGTGCTAAGCGCTTGGTTGAACAAAAAAGGGATGTGGTGATTATTTTGGATTCTATTACCCGCCTGGCGCGTGCCTATAATACGGTTGTTCCATCTTCAGGTAAGGTTTTAACCGGTGGGGTAGATGTTAATGCCTTGCAGCGACCTAAACGCTTATTTGGTGCTGCACGAAATGTTGAAGAAGGTGGTTCCCTAACCATAATTGCATCGGCTATGGTTGATACAGGCTCAAGAATGGATGAAGTCATTTTTGAAGAATTTAAGGGTACGGGTAACAGTGAAATAGTGCTTGATCGTAAGCTTTCCGATAAGCGAGTTTTCCCGGCGCTTGACATTAATAAGTCAGGCACACGTAAGGAAGAGTTGCTTGTGAAAAACCCAGCAGATATGACAAAAATGTGGGTTCTTCGCAGAATTTTAAACCCTATGGGTACAATTGAAGCTATGGAATTTTTGCTCGATAAATTAAAATATGCAAAAACCAATGCCGATTTTTTTCAAACGATGAATAGTTGATATTGCGCTATGGCTTCTCTAAGATACCGAATTTATGATTGTATGACCGATTATATTTTTGGTGGAAGTTCCGCTGCACTTATTGATTTAGATGAATATGGGCAAGATCTAAATGATGATTTAAGGGTAAAAATTACCGATGAACTAAAACAACCCATTACCTGCTTTTATAAAGCTGCTGATAATGAAAAAAGTGTATTTGATGTGCAATCTTTCAACGCGAAAAGTGAAGTTTGGCTTATTAACCATGGCTTGATTGCAGTTGCAAAGAATTTGCCAAAAACAACAAGTGTGCTTAAGCTTCAAGATATGGAAGCTAAAGTTACATTTGATAATGATGCTCCAACAATTTTTTTGCCAAGGCTTTCTATTCAGCCGACAGCAGTGCCTGATCGTCTAAGCCAAGCAATTAATGCAACACCCGTTTCTGTTCATTCCTATGGGAAAACATTTATTATTGAAATGCGTTCTGCAGAAGAAGTTCGGGCACTACAACCAAATGTTGCAAAGCTGCTTAATCTTCCCTATGAGCGTATTGCCGTTACGGCTGAAGCTGATGATGGAAAAAATGATTATGTTTGCCGCTATTTTATGCCTAAGCACGCGCGCGATGAAAGTAATGGTAGCCTTTATTTGCAAACAATGCTAGCACCTTTTTGGGCGGAACAATTTCAAAAAACAACTTTAAATTTTTGTCAACTTAGCGAGCGTAAAAGTTTTGGGTGCGCTGAATTAAGTGATCATCATGTGGCGATGACAGCTAATGCTGTGTTGTCTTTTCAGGCAGAGCTTTATCTTTGAAGCATGTGGTGTACATAGTCGCCAGTGCTGAATATTTTTACAGCCATCGCTATGCATTGGCCCTTGCAGCGTTAAATAAGGGATACAAAGTATCATTAATTGCCCCCAGATTTCAAAAAAACATAGAAATAGATCGTCGGATAGAGCATTTTTTCTGGATAGTAAAACGCGGAAGTGTGAATCCGCTCAAGGAATTTTTGTCGCTCATAAAACTTAACCTTCTGCTTTTTAAACTTAAGCCAGATACAGTTCACGCCATAGGCTTAAAGCCTGCCTTATACAGTTCGCTATATTTACGATGGAATAGGGTGTGTGCAATTTTTTCAATAAATGGCTTTGGATACCTTTATACCCACGAAAAAAAAACATGGCTAAGCATGATAGTTTATCAATGTTTTAAAAGGCTTTTAAATTTTAAATTTGCTACCGTGGTTGTGCAAAACAAACAAGATTATCAAGATTGTTCTGCAATGTTTTCTAAAGCAAAAGTAAAGCTTATTCCTGGTTCTGGTGTTGATTTACCAACGCTAGATAAGAACATAGGGCGCTTATCAAAAAAATTTTCTTTCATTCTCGTTTCCCGAATGCTGTTTGATAAAGGAGTGCAAGAATATGTGGATGCTGCTACAAATCTCAAGGCAAAGGGATTTGATGCAGATTTTTTTCTTGTTGGCGAGCCAGATTCAGAAAATCCAGCAAGGATTCCTTTGGCGCAATTAAAAGCATGGCATGCACAAGGTGCCGTTATTTGGTTTGGTTATCGCGAGGATATTATAAGCCTTTATCAGCAGATTGATGTTGCTGTGCTTCCTAGCTACCGCGAAGGCATGCCAAAAAGCTTACTAGAAGCAATGGCGTGCGCAAAGCCTATCCTAACCACATCGGTGCGTGGATGCGAAGATTTGATTGATAAAAGTGATTGCGGGAAACTAGTGGAAGCACGCAATTCTATGGCCCTGGAAAACGCAATGTGTTGGTTTATTAAGCAAAACCCAGAAAGCCTAAAGAACATGGGGCAGAAGGGAAGAAATAAAATTAGCCAAAAATTTGCAATGCACAACGTAAACCTAAAATTCTTAACACTTTATTAATAGTTCTTGAAAAATAAGTTAATTTCTGTTAATAATATCTATCGAGTAATGTTACCATTATCATGACTTTTGTCGTCACTGAATCATGCATAAAATGTAAATTTACAGATTGTGTTGAAGTTTGTCCAGTAGATTGCTTTTACGAAGGAGAGAACACATTAGTGATACATCCAGATGAATGTATTGATTGCGGGGTGTGCGTACCCGAATGCCCTGTAGATGCGATTATTGCAGACACCGAGCTGGAAGCCGAAAAGTGGCTGGAAATAAACCGTGAATACGCAGAGCAATGGCCAAAAATTACCAATAAAAAAAATCCAATGCTGGATGCAGAACAGTTTCGCAAGGAAAATGGGAAGTTTGCAAAATATTTTAGCAAGGTGCCAGGAAGTGGCGCTTGAAATTCTGTTAAAAGTAACCATATCAAGATTATTAGTTATAAGGAACAAAATGTTATGAAAGAATTAAAAGTTGGCGATCACGTTGTTTATCCAGCTCACGGCGTCGGCAAGCTAACCGCTTGCGAAAAACATGATATTGCAGGTCAACAAATAGAGCTTTTTGTTATTAGTTTTGAAAAAGATAAAATGGTTCTGCGCTTACCAACGAAAAAAGCAAAAAATGTCGGTTTGCGTCCGTTAAGTTCAAAGCAGGAAATGCAGGAAGCGCTAAGCAAACTTGGTGTGCGTACGAAGCCAAGGCGTATAATGTGGAGCAGGCGCGCCCAAGAATATGAAAATAAGATTAACTCTGGCGACCCAACGCTACTGGCAGAGGTGATTCGTGACCTTTATAATAGAAGTTCAAATTCAGAACAATCCTATAGTGAGCGTCAGATATATCAAGCAGCTGTAGAACGCTTTGTGCGCGAGCTTTCAGCGGTTGAAAAGCTAGAAGAAGATAAGGCAGTGGAAAAAATGGAAATATCTTTGCGTGCAGCGTAAGATTTGCTTGACGTCTGCTCCATAGCTCTCTAATATGCTTCCAGATTAATGTGTTAAAATTTAAATTTGTAGGGTTCAATGCCAACGATTAACCAGCTAATACGAAAGCCAAGAAAAATTCAGGTAAAGAAAAATAAGGTGCCTGCAATGGAGGCTTGTCCACAAAAACGTGGTGTTTGTACAAGGGTGTTTACAACAACCCCTAAAAAACCAAACTCAGCTATGCGTAAGGTTGCTCGTATTCGTTTAACCAATGGGTACGAAGTAACAGGATACATACCTGGCGAGGGTCATAATTTACAAGAGCACTCTGTTGTTCTTATTCGTGGTGGTCGTGTAAAAGATTTACCTGGTGTGCGTTATCATATTGTTCGAGGTGCGTTAGATACCCAAGGTGTGAAAGACCGTAAGCAATCCCGATCCAAATATGGTGCTAAAAAACCTAAATAATTTTTGTTCTTTGAAAACGTAGGAGTATATTAAAAATGTCAAGACGCAGAGCTGCAGTAAAAAGGCAAGTTGATCCAGATGCAAAGTTTGGTGACGTAATTGTTGCTAAATTTATTAACTGTATGATGTATCAAGGAAAAAAATCAATTTCAGAAAAAATTGTTTATCATGCTTTTGATAGAATTCAAAATAAATCTGGCAAAGCTGCCGTAGAGATGTTTCATGAGGCATTAACAAATATAAAGCCTGCATTAGAAGTCCGTTCACGCAGGGTTGGTGGGGCAACATACCAAGTGCCTACGGAAGTTCGTCCTGACCGTGCGCAAGCACTAGCTTTCCGCTGGTTGATTAAAGCTGCGCGTGCCAGGTCTGAAAAAACAATGACAGAACGTTTAAGTGCTGAACTAATGGATGCTGCTAACAATCGCGGATCATCAGTTAAAAAGCGTGAAGACACCCATAAAATGGCTGAAGCGAACCGTGCTTTTGCCCATTACCGTTGGTAGGGTAGGGCATTATGTCAGAACAAAAAACTCCACTTTCAAATTACCGCAACATTGGTATTATGGCACACATTGATGCCGGCAAAACCACAACAACGGAACGTATTCTCTATTACACAGGTAAATCATACAAAATTGGCGAAGTCCACGAAGGTAACGCCGTTATGGATTGGATGGAGCAAGAGCAAGAGCGCGGAATTACGATTACTTCCGCTGCAACCACCTGCTTTTGGAAAGATCACCGCATTAATATTATTGATACTCCAGGCCACGTAGATTTTACAATTGAAGTAGAGCGTTCCTTAAGGGTGCTTGACGGTGCCGTTACTGTTTTTGACGGTGTTGCAGGTGTAGAGCCACAATCCGAAACGGTTTGGCGCCAGGCTGATAAATATAAAGTGCCAAGGATATGCTTTGTAAATAAGCTAGATCGTATGGGTGCAAATTTTTATCGCTGTGTTGATATGATTGAAGATCGCTTAGGTGCTAGAACTTTGGTCGTAATGCTACCTATAGGTACTGAAGCGGATTTTATAGGTGTTGTTGATTTGGTTGCAAATAACGCCATCATATGGAAAAACGATGATCTAGGCGCTGCCTTTGATATTGTAGAGATACCCGATGATTTAAAAGAAAAAGCCAAAGAATATCGTTCAAAATTAATTGAAACCGCCGTTGAAGCAGATGATGCTGCCATGGAATCCTATTTGGATGGTAAAGAACCTACCGCTGAAGAACTAAGCAAAGTTATACGCAAGGGTACTATTGCAGGCATCTATGTGCCAATTTTATGTGGTACAGCGTTTAAGAACAAAGGTGTTCAGCCGTTGCTAGATGCTGTTGTTGCATACTTGCCAGCTCCTACGGATGTGCCTGAAATTGATGGAGTAGATTTTAAAGGCAATATTGTTCATCGTAAGTGTAATGAAAACGAACCATTTGCAGGTTTAGCATTTAAAATCATGACAGATCCGTTTGTCGGTTCTATTACTTTCATGCGCGTTTATTCTGGTAAAATAGAAGCCGGTTCAGCAGTATTGAACTCCGTTAGGGATAAGAAAGAACGCATTGGTCGTATGCTTTTAATGCATTCCAATTCACGTGAAGATATTAAAGTTGCAACGGCAGGTGATATCGTTGCCCTATGTGGCCTTAAAAACACAACCACCGGAGAAACCCTTTGTGACCCCCTAAAACCTGTAGTTTTAGAACAGATGGAGTTTCCTGATCCGGTTATAGAAATAGCTATTGAGCCAAAAACCAAAGCTGACCAGGAAAAAATGTCTGTTGCTTTGTCACGTTTGGTTGCTGAAGACCCCTCATTTATAGTTCATACTGACCATGAAACCGGTCAAACTGTTATGAAAGGTATGGGCGAGCTTCACCTTGATATTAAAGTAGATATTCTAAAGCGTGAGTATAAGGTAGAGGCTAACATTGGTGCTCCTCAGGTTGCGTATCGCGAAACCATAACTAAAAAAAATATTGTAGATTATACCCATAAGAAACAATCTGGTGGTGCAGGGCAATTTGCGCGGGTTAAATTTGAAATTGAGCCTTTAGAAGTTGGCTCAGGTTTTGTCTTTGAAAACAAAATTGTAGGTGGTTCCGTACCTAAGGAATATATTCCTGGTGTAATAAAGGGTTTAGAATCTGCTAAGGATACAGGCGTTGTAGCTGGCTTCCCAACAATAGATTTTAAAATGACACTTATTGATGGTGCGTTCCATGATGTTGATTCTAGTGCTTTAGCTTTTGAAATTGCATCTAGGGCAGCTTTTAGGGAAGGTATTCCAACTTGTGGCCCAAAATTACTAGAGCCAGTAATGAAGGTAGAAGTTATTACCCCTGAAGATTATATGGGTGATGTTATTGGCGATCTTAATAGTCGTCGTGGTCAGGTTTCAGGTATGGATCAACGCGGAAATGCACGTGTTATATCAGCTATGGTGCCACTGGCATCAATGTTTGGTTATGTGAACACTTTGCGTTCCATGTCCCAAGGTCGAGCCCAATTTAGTATGGTGTTTGATCATTACGAACAAGTTCCACAGAATGTGGCTGAAGAAATTAAAGCAAAAGTAGCGTAGGAGTTAAAGTTATGGCAAAAGAGAAATTTTCCCGTGCGAAGCCGCACGTAAATATAGGAAC
>CAYGPH010000043.1:0-11000 GCA_964351815.1 uncultured Verrucomicrobiales bacterium
GTGTTTTCCAAAGTATTAGTGGTACTTTGTGTTTTTTCAAAATTTTCTGTTGCCTCTTCAGCGCCAAAAGTAATAGCTATTGGCTTTTCTGATAAGCCCCTAACAGTTTTAGAAAAGACAAGTGTTTGCGGCGTGGATGCATTAGGTTCATTTGGTGTTGTATTTCTAGTGCTTTCAAGGAAATCACTTGCAAGTGGAACATGTGAAGCACTAATAACAGCTGGTGTAGAAACTGGAGCCTTTATAGGCACTAATTGGTGTTTTCCAGTTGCGGATGGTTTTCTAACAGCTTCTTTTGAACGGGGCATATTTTTGGTTTCTGTTTTTGGTGTTTTTCCCGCCGTATGCCATTCATCTTCTGAATCATCCGGATCTATATTTGTTCCATTATGGCTATGGGCAACAATTGCATTTCCATGGAAAACAGGATTTGTTGCAGGTAAGGCTACTTCTTCTGCTACAACTGCCGCTAAACTGCTAGGCTGGATGCCCCTTGGTTGATCAACTTTCTTTCCTTTAGTTTTCTTCTTTTTTTTAGATTTAGTTGCCGAAGCAGTTGGTTCGCCTTCTATGAACGATAGCAGATCATCCAATGTACGTTGATCATCATAGGTTTCATTTACATCAACCGCTGCAGCCTTAGCTTTTCTTCTTTTTGCTAATTCTCCTTGGAGCCTTACACGGGTTTCTGTTTCTGGCATTTTAGAAAAAAATGTTGAAACATCTCTTTGCCACATATTATTTTGCCTTGCTATATGATGAACAAAAAAATCATATTTTTTTAATAAAATTTCTTTCAATCTGTCTTTATCAAACTTAGAAGTGTCCAGTTTTGAAATATCTAAGGCAAAGAGATCTTTACTTATTACATTTAATGCAAAAACTAATGTGCTGTATAAGGCCTTTATTTTTAGCATATAAGTAAGAAAACTTTTCGTAGCACTGTTTTTATTAAGCATGTCAATAAATTCAGAAGAAAGTTCAATATGATTTATGTTAGTGCTTTCTAAAAGATTTTTTTCATCATGTATATATTCTAAAAGCTCTTGTACCTTTGGATCTGAAATCTCTGGTGGAGAGTAAATTACACTTTGCAGGGTTGCAGATTGCTCAATACCAAGTTTAGTATCTAACTTTTTTTTAAAATAGAAATAATAGTTTATGGCTTTCAAATATTCAGTTGCCAGCGTTTCTGTCATTATTTTCATGCAGTCGTCTTTTTGCATGAAAGTTTCTAAAATTTTTGTTCCTGATTCTATATTATTTTTGTAATCAGAATATAACTCGTCTGCGAAGACTGTATTATTTTTTAAATATAAGCATAGATGTAAGTATGGGTAGGCGTCAGCAAAAAAAGTATACAAATGGCTTTCTGGTATAGCTTTCGCTTTTATACCATCATCTGTTAAGCAGTCCTCATCATAACTAAATTGGCTTTTAGATCCTTGTAGGTATGCAAAGAACGGTTGATAACTGGATGCGGTAGTTTTTTCTGCAACAACGATTCGCGAATTCCCCCATTCTCTAGCAGAAATTTCATCATACAAACCAAATTTTGCAAGAGTTTTATTGATAAGAGACATAGGCTCTACATCAAATTTTCCTGCTAGCCTTTTATCAGCATAAGCTCTTGCCACCATGCATGAAGGATAGAGGTCGCTTAAATTTTTACTGATACCAAGCGAATGAATTACCCAAAAGTACCTTAAGGATTCAGGGCTTTTTAAGTCTTCATTTAACATTTTTTCAATATCTTTATTACAAACTACTAAGACATCTAGAAATGGTTGGTGGAGGGTTGAAAAATTTTCTGGGGATGGCAAAAAAGCCTCATGAGATGAACTGTTCGGTAATAAACAAGAGGGTAATTTTGTTAAGTACGGACGTGAATGTATTAGTTCTAAACTAAATAAATTTTGTTTTTCTTCGTCGGTTAAATCTTCGAAATGAAGCAGTGTGTTATCTGTTGCCGTGTGAATGTTGCTAGTGAATAGTAAAAGAAACAAAAAATATTTCATTGAAATTCTATAAAGTGATTTAATGTCTAGGTAATATTTTTTGTATTTCTTGTCAACAAAAAAATGGCTCCCCGGGACGGATTCGAACCGCCGACCGATCGGTTAACAGCCGATTGCTCTACCGCTGAGCTACCAGGGAACATAAATTGTAAATTATCATAGGGGTTTATCTTTGCCAAGGGGAAATTTTATTTTTTGTAAATTTAATGAATTTATTGTGTCAAATCTTCCTGATTTATGAAATGTTCAAATTTTAGGAACGATAAAACTTAGCTTAATTTTAAATTTTAATGAAGATGTAAAAGTTGTAGACAGGCTTTTACATCGCGTGTTTTTATACTATAAATATTGATCCACGCACAATCACACCTTTGGGATTTAGGGAAAACAACCATAGATTTGATGTGCATTTGCGTGTCGTTTTACAACAACAAACAACCAATGCAGCATAAGGAAAAAAATGAATAAAAAAATTTATACTTTTAAGATATCTGTAGATAATAAAACTTTCAGGATCATAGAAATTAAAGGTGAAAAAAGCCTCTATGACTTGGCAAATATCATAGTAAAATCTATTGATTTTGACATGGATCATGCGTTTGGTTTTTACAATAACTTTAAAGATTTATACAGCAGTGATGAAATTTATGAACTTTTTGCTGATATGGATGATTGCGACATTAGCGAAAATGCACAAGGAGTTAAGCAAACAAAAATTTTCTCGGTGTTTGAGCCAAAAAAGAAAATGGCATTTCTATTTGATTATGGGGATGAATGGATTTTTCTAGTCGAATGTAAATCTATTGCTGAGCCTCTGGAAAGAACAAGGTATCCGCGTATTATTGAAAAAGTTGGAAAATCACCGGAGCAATATCCTGATTACGACGAAGAATAATATGAAAAATGCTAAAACCAATCTATAACTTATCCTAAGGAATTCTTTATTGCTTCTGGTCCTTAAATTTCACAAATGTGGGATAATAATTGCAAATTATGATGGCAAAGATGCTTTGCAAACAATATTGAAACAGTACCTACTTTCTTTAAATGGTTTTGCCAGACATAAAATAATCGAATTTTCTACGACTAAAAGGAGCTAGGAATTTGAAGGTATCATATTTATGCCAGGAACCTTGTTGTGATGAAGGTCAAACAAAAAATCTCCGGGGGATTTCGTACCTTAACCGGTGCAAAAATCTTTGCAACAATTCGAAGCTTCATCAGTTCAAAACGTAAGCAAAACAACATATCTTCGATGCTATTAAAGCTAAATTTATATTAAGTACCTGGAGAGTTACCTTAAATCTTCCTGATTTATGAAATGTCCAAATTTTAGGAACGATAAAACGTAGCTTTTTACAAAACTACTGTAAGGCATGAAAAAATGTGGACAAGATATTACAATATGTTCTTTCATACCATGAACCATTGTACTTTCTAAGGAAACCCTGCCATCGTTGGCTTTTTTCATGATAAAATATGAAACAGGGTAAGCTGCCTTCCAAATACCATTTAAGTTAGATGCAATGCATCCGAGTTCATAATTTTCTACGTCTTGATTTATGGAAATTAGGCGTTGATTTGTTGTAAGTTGTTGTCCTGACGGGCCAAAAATTTTTTTGTATAAAAAATAATTTTGAAAAAAATCAGCGACTTCACTGCCTTTATAGGGTGTTCCTATAAGGATAACTTTACCAAGGGAAGTAGGTTTATGCATATCAATAATAGTTTTTGCGATGATTCCACCCATTGAGTAACCAATAATATGAACCTTTTGATGCGTGAATTCGTTTTGAATTTGTTTCCATATCATTTCTGAGAGTGATAAGATGTCATACTTTGTCGATGGATAATCTACGTTTAAAACTTTATAATTGTGTTTTTGAAGTGCTTTTTTTAAGGAATTCATTTGCTTGTTTGATCGCATAATACCATGCAATAAAACTACGCATTCATTGTTTTTCATTTTTTTGAGCATAAATTCAGATTAATATTTGAAACAGATTAATATTTTTCTTTTTTCAGACCTTTCTTTCATTATCATACATATTTTACCAGCACCTGCAAAAATTTAAACGGCTACTTAAAATTTAAATTGGTCATCCAGTGTTAGCTAGGTCTAAATCTGAATATTGGCTATTATTATTTGTGCAATAGCTTATGGAAATATCTAATGGGGGTAGATTGTCTATTGTTTCGCACGTGAAATAAAAGTTCGTAACTTTTTCCCTAATAGTGCTTGGTTTTATACCTTTATTAACAAAGTTCAATCGTTCAGCAATTGCTATGCTTTTTAGGTTGTTTATGTTTGTTGCAATAACAACTGTTTTGGCTTTAAGTTCACCAAGTGTGTACCTTGTTATGGCATTTACACATTCGGTAATATAACCTTTTCCTTGATAATCAACATCGCACCAATAACTAATTTCATACACCCCATTAGGAGGTTTGCTGCATGGATTATAGCCACTGCAGGCTATAATTTTTTTATCTTTCTTATGAATAGCAACCATTGGGAACTCTGTTATTGTCTCTGAATGAGATGAATAAACGCTTCTTTGAATGAAGTCGCGCGTTGTATCTAAATTAGGGTGATTCGCCCAGGGCATCCACTTCTGAAGGGATGCAAGGGAATTCTTTATATTCTTGTTCAGCGGAACTTCATCACCTAATTGCACTGGGCGTATTATTAAACGTGGCGTTTCAATATGTTTAAGGGTGTGTAATTTATGAAGCATAATTTCTTTTGAAAAGTGAGGCCAGAAAATTCTGCACAATTATATATGATTAATATCATGATAATGGGTAAGAATACAATTAAAACACGTTTTATTTTTCTTAGTGAGCTGTCAAAAAATTTGAGACTTTAGCTATAAAAAAACCCACCGTAAGGCGGGTTTTTTTTAAGTTGTATTGTCTAAAAAAATTAGAACTGGTACGCAACTTTAAGTTCAAAACGGTGATTTTCAGGGTTTACCTTAATATCAGCAACCCTCTTTGAAGTTGCTACTTCAATATAAGCTGGTGCAATTTTTAACTTTGTTTTCATGCTGTATGTGTACTCACCACGAATAACAATATTCTGGTTAAGTTTCATATCCATACCTACGGAAGGAGCAAACTGAAATTTATTTTTTGATTTTTTAACAACTAAGTCAACACCAGTTTGAGCTACTGCTGTTGCTATATTTTCTGATTTTAGTTCATACTTATTCATTTCTCCACCAAAACCAAGAAATACCATGGCTTTAGGACTCACTGTATAGCCTAAACGTACCTTACCACCAACAGTATATTTTTTATTTAAGTTTACAACAAATACTTTAGATGATACTTGATTATCGCTTTGGTTAAGAATTTTAACCTTAGAGCTTCCAAAGCTTGCATACAGCTCAGGTCCGACGTAGAAACAGCTATTAAAATCTATTCCATAACCACCAAAAACACCAAATACAAAATTCTTTTTACCTAGGTTAATTTTGTTGTTCAATACTACGTTATCGGCAGCTAAATCAGATGATATATTATTTGTCTGAGCATCACCAGTCATAGCGCTCATTCCAAGGCTAGCTCCAGCGTAGGCGCCAGAAAAGGAAGAAGCACATGATTCAGCGCTTAAGTTTAATAATGCTGCAGAAGCTACAGCGAATGCGATTTTTTTCATTTTTAACTCCATAATAAGATTATATTTAATCACGAGGTAACATTAGCTTACTATTTTGTTAAAAGATAACAGTTTGTTAGCAATAGAAACGGAAAGGTTTCCTTCTGTTGCTATCTTGCATCAGTTTGTGAATGGGCTACTTGTTCTGGTGTTTGGTTTGGATTTAGGTTTTTTGCCTGAATAATGTTGGTCTCGCTCGGGTCCCGTAGCACGTATCCTCTTCCCCATACGGTTTCAATGAGATTGTCTTGGCCAAGGGCTTCTGTAAGTTTACGACGCAGTTTACAGATAAAAACGTCGATAATTTTTAGTTCCGGTTCATCCATGCCGCCATAAAGATGATTTAAAAACATTTCTTTTGTTAAAGTTGTGCCTTTTCTTAAGGCAAGTAATTCTAATATGGCATATTCTTTACCTGTTAGATTAACAGTTTCATTGTTAACGCTTGCAGTGCGATTTTGTAAATTTACCATAAGGTTTCCTACCTTTATAATTGAATCGCTATGGCCACGTGATCTACGAATAATAGCATGCATTCTTGCAAGAAGTTCATTTTTACTAAAGGGTTTTGTTAGGTAATCATCTGCTCCAAACCCAAAACTTTTTACTTTATCTTCTATGTCAGAGAGGCCAGACAATACAAGGACAGGAGTTCTCACTTGTGAACCCCTTAACCTACGCAGAAGTTCAAAGCCATCTATATCTGGTAGCATAAGATCAAGTACAATCATATCATACTCGTATATTTTTCCTATTTCTAAGCCATCTTCACCAAGATCTGTACTATCAACTACAAATCCTTCTAACTGCAATATAGCTGTTAGACCCTTTGCTGTGGCTGAATCATCTTCAATTAACAAAACACGCATCGTTGTACCAATATAATAAATATATATTTATATTATCAAAAATTTTAACTAATAACGATATATTTATTTTTTAATATTTAATGCTAATTTAAAACAATATTAACTATTTTAAAGTTCTATTGATTTTTTTAATAGCCAAGCCAATCCAGTTGGCAAGATTTAAATGTGTTTTTTAAAATGCTTGTGCGAATATCTTTCATCATATTATTCATAAAGTGAATGTTATGGATAGATAACAATATTTGTGCCGTCAGTTCTTTTGCTTTTAAAAGGTGCTGAATGTAGCCCAAGCTGTAATTGGTACAAGTTTCGCAAGGACAAGTATTGTCAATGGAATCTGTGTTGCCAGAAAAATTAGCATTCATAAGGTTAATATGTTCACGCTGCTGAAAATATTTGTTACTTGGTTTAACCAACGCACCGCCATGGCGTGCTAGGCGTGTAGGGTGCACACAATCAAAGGTATCTATGCCAAAGGGTACGCAGGAAAATATATCTTTTAACCCACCAATACCTAATAGGTGAACGGGTTTATCTTTGCGCAACTTATCCATGGTAAAGCCGACAACATCATACATCTGAGATTTATCAGCACCTAAGGAACCTCCTACGGCAATTCCAAAGAAATCATTGCTATTGATAAAATCGCAACCTATTTGACGCAAATCATTATAAATACCGCCCTGGACAATGCCATAAAGTTTTTGTTTATCAGTATCACCTTTAAGCCACTCGGCTTGTGATCTTAGGGCCCAACGATGGCTCATTTCCATAGATTTTTGCGTATATGATTTGTCCACATGAAAGGGGGTGCATTCATCGAGAACGACAATAAAATCAGCACCAAGTTTTTGTTGAACGTTAATAGATTCTTCAGGGGTTAAAAAGTATTCTGAGCCATTTACATAGGAACGAAAGCGTGCACCCTCTTCATTGATTTCCAGCAGGGTTTTTCCTCGGTTTTGGTTACGCCTTCCTTTAATTTCATCGGCAACAGAACCATGGCCAAGGCTAAATATTTGGAAGCCCCCAGAATCGGTTAGCATCGGTCCATGCCAGGCGGTCATTTTTTGAAGTCCGCCAAGCTTTTCAACATTATCTTTGCCAGGTTGAAGCATAAGATGGTATGTGTTAGATAAAATAATTTGTGTTTGGGCATCATGCAGTTGTTTGGCGGTGAGTGCTTTCATAACACCTTTTGTTGCGCAAAAAATAAATGCTGGGGTTTTTACCTCTCCATGTGGACAAGAAAGTGTTGCTAAGCGTCCATGTTCTGTTTTTTTCTCAACGGTAAAATTAAACATATGGTTGGGTCTTTCGTAAATAATAAATAATAGGTGTTGAACTGATGGCGACTATTATTCGTGTGATCTGGGTAAAACCAATGTAGCCCTGCAAAATAAGTTCTAAGCTTTTTGGTTCAGGATCTAAAATATACCATGCTAAAAAACTAAATACGCTTGTGTCAACAATGCCTGCAAGTATGGTTGAAAAGTTAGCTCTTAACCAAAGTAAGCGTTGATGGTGTTTTTTTTTGAAATAATTATATAGAAAAATATCGCAATATTGGCCAACCACTAATGCTATAATGCTTGCTATAAAAATACGCATTCCTGGTTCAAAAAGCATGCGAATTGCATTGTTTGCCTCTGGTTGTGAAGGTCCGGGGTGGTAAAGGGTAAAAAGCATGGTTAAAGTGCCAAAGCCATACAATAAAAAGCTTAAGAAAATTGATTTTTTCGCTTTTGCGAATCCATACTTTTCAACCAAAATATCGTTAGCTGTAAAAACGGTGCAGAACAAAATAGTTCCTAAAGCGACAGGTGTGCTAAAAAAACTATAATTTCCAAGTTTAAGTACTTGTAAGTTGGCAAATATCACAGCAACGACAATGTAGCTTATTAATCCTATATGACCTGCATAACGATAAGCAATAATCATCGTTGCAAAGCACAAGGTAAGCTGAAGTAAAAAAATTAGTTCGGCATAATAGGCAATCATAAGCAAATTTGATAGACATGTTAAAAGAAAACTCGTGGATAAAGATAGTAACTTGCTGCAGAGGAATCAAGGATAAAGGTGTTTTTCCCTAACTACCAAGTAGCGTTATTTCGTGGTTTTAAAGCAAGCTGAATATATGTGAAGGGGTCTTTTCCTTTTTGGATTTTATATTAATGGATATCACGCTTAAGTCACTTAACGCTTGCTTGTCAAAAGTAACGCTTTTAATAGCCTTAGTAATTGACTCTGCATCTTCTGGTGTCCAAGCTTGTGATAATGCCCTTATACGTTTTTTTTCTACGGGGTTTTTTATCATGCTCCAATAAGTTCTTTTTTGTTGTCCTGCACTTTTATCAAATTTACGAATTGTTGCTAGTGTAATGTGTGTTTCAGGGTCATCAAATCTGTTGCGACGTAAAAAATCAGCATCAAACTGCTTTAATTTTTCTCTGCCAACAGTTACCCACTGGTCACGTAGCAAGGTTTTGGTCTCAACACGCAAAATATAATTTGCGTGGATAACATTAGCGCCTGTCGCTAATTTATCTGTTACAAGTTTTTTCAGAGTATCTATTTTATCATAGGTAAGATGGTGCGTTGTACCATCATTAAAATGAATAAAAAGCATGGTGCAATAACCTTCAGCAGGGTATTTTTTTGTTCCGAAAAAAGTCTCGCCTATAATTTTGTATATATTATTTCTATCGATATCCGTTAGGGGGTGGCGTTTTGACCTGTCAGCTGTATACTTATTAGATTCAAGAATATCTAGGGTGATATGATAATCTGATGGAGAAGTACTGCAAAAGAAAAGATAACCATTAGATTTTTTTTCTTCTTCCTTTAAAATATCAAAAGCATTTCCAAGGCCTATAGCGCTTTTAACTTTTTGGTAGTCATCTTTTTCTAAATCTGCATAAACATTTACTGAAAAAGCTGGATAAAGCTTAATAATTAAGCTAGCTAAAAATAAAAAGAGCATTTTTTTCATGGTTTGTTCCTTGCAAAAATTTAATTTGTTTTTTGTGTGTTAGATAAGAATTTGTAAAAATGCTCCATTAGTTTTTATTTGTTTTAACATGAACAATTTCTTCATATCGTATATGGTAATTTTTTTTAAAAACTTCAAGCTTTAATTTTTTTGTGCTTGGACTATCTGCTCGGCCTGGGCATCACTTAACCAGATTTGCTTGTTTAAGAGGTAATCTTTTTGAATGCGCGCACGCTTTTCGCAGGTGGTGGCTACAATAGTTTTGTTGTATTGCCAATGGATAGATAGGGTAGGTATACCATGTTCAGTGCCATAATTATCTAAATCTATTGCATGTTCTTCCCGGTCATCAACAAAAATAATGTTTTCAATATTAATATTATATTTTGTTGTAAATGCTTGAAAGGAATTAGCCTTAGAAAAGTCACCGGTAAATATTATACCATCGTAAAAGCTTGGACCATTTAAGGTGCTCGATAAATTTTCGGGTTTTTCTGTTTTAGGTTGTGCGGAAAATGTTAGTCCCATAGACCTTAGTTCACTTGCGCGCCACCGCTCGACGCTAGCCATTTTTCCGTAAGTGCCAGTATCCATTCGTGTAAGGCCATAAACCCTTGCGTTTGTGGCATGGATATTATGTAAAAAAACTGGCCATTCAACATTCATGAGGCTAACTTGCCTTTGCAGGCGCCAACTTGAAACGATATCATGGGTGGGAATATTATGAAAAGCTTTCAACTCATCAATAAACTGATTGTGTTCTGAATTGAAAGCAAAAAAACTGTCGCTTGGATAAATTATTGTATTATCTACATCTAGTAATACAATAGTGTTGGGTGTTAAATGGCTACAAATTAGCTGTTCAAGTTCATCAAACTGATGTACTTGTTTAAGCACTTAAGCTAGGCACTTTTAGCTTCTAAGCGTTTCGCAATAACTTTTTTTAGTCGTAAAATTTCAGGTGAAAGTTTTCTATTTGCAGTTGTCATAACAAATTTATCAATACCGCCATGAAATTCAATAGTGCGCAAACCACGGGTGGAAAGCCGCATTTTTACAACCCTACCTAATGCATCACTTAGCAAAGATGCATTTTGCAAGTTTGGTAAAAAGCGTTTTTTCGATTTATTGTTAGCGTGGCTAACGTTGTTACCAACTAAAACACCCTTATGGGCTATAGGACAAAAACGAGACATATTAAATTCATAATTTACTTTTGCTTAATATATGCCAGTTTTTACAAAAAACGTCAAAAGAAATTTCATCGGCTTAACAACATTTTTTAAAAGTTAAAAATAATAACGGCAACAGGTAAGCTATAGATTTTGTTGTTATGTATAAATATTCGCAAAATCACTTTTTTGATTGACGAATATCGTTTGGCAGATTACATTCTTTAACAAATGCATCATGCATACACGTATCGGGGGTGTAGCTCAGTTGGTTAGAGCGCCTGC
>CAYGPH010000044.1:0-10070 GCA_964351815.1 uncultured Verrucomicrobiales bacterium
AAGTGCAGCGGGTGCCTTGAATATCCTTAAGCATTTAGGTTATGTGGTTGATGGTGATTAGGAATTAAAGCTTAAGGGTTGAGACTTTAAAAATTCACAACAACCACTTTTTAATTTTAAAGTTTTTTTCCGTTTTCAATTTCAGAACGAATATCCTTTAATAAATCTTCCATCATATCAATTTTTTGTTCTAGTTTTGCTTTTCTTGTTTTTTTCTTTTTTTCTTTTTGCTGTAGCGCCGTATCTTGAATGCCAACAACAATAATACCAATAAAAACATTCAAAATTACAAAACCCATAAGAATTGTATAAGCGATGAAAAATACTGATGAAAAGGCATGGTCTGCTTCTACAGCCCTAACCACATTACCCCAATTGTCAGCTATCATGATTTGGAATAATGTAATTATTGATAATTTTAAATTTCCAAAAAAATCCGGTTGGCTTGCCCCGTAAAGTTCTGTAGCTATAATACCGGTTACAAATACTATAAGTCCCATAATGCTCATTATGGTGAAAATTCTTGGAATACTTTTCCAAAGGGCGGCAATAATAATTTGCATGTTTTTTGAAAATTCAATAATCCGATAAATTCGAAATATTTTGACAGCTCTTAGGAAAGCAAAATGCTGATAATATGGAAAATAGCAAACACCAATAACTATACAATCAAAAACCATCCAGGGATTTTTGAAAAAATTCTTAATACCCATGGCATACATACGAATAAAAATTTCTAGGGTAAAAATGTACAGCAACCATTCATCATATGATATTAATACTGGATATATCGGAGATTTCGCCAGCACATCATGGCTATCTATGGCAAAAATGATCGCGTTAATCACAATCAAAAAAATTATTACGCGGTCAACAATTGGCTTTTCTAAAATATTACAAATTTTTGTTTTAAGCTTTTGATTATGAAAAAAAAAATTTAGTATGTTTAGTACATTTCGGTTCATAATCTAAAGACCTTTTGTTTTTCATTGTCTTTTTCAAAAGGATAGTTTTCTTGCTCTGTTGAATCGTCAAAAAGTTCAGAAAAATCAAGATCTTCAACACTATAAAACTTATCATCTTTAGGAATATTTTTTTCCATGTGTTGTTCGATAAGCGTTTGAATTTCTGTTTTTTGACCATGAAAACTATAGTTATACCAACCTATAAGCATAGAAAAGCCGATAAAACTTATGTAGAAACCAACAATTAGCTTTTGGCGTAATTTTTCCATAAGCAAGCAAATAAGTTGAAAAAAATTTCCCGCAAAAAAACTTATAAATAAAATCCCATAAAGATTGAAATTATTAAGGGAAAAAATTAAGGATACGACCCAACCCAAAAAAATTGCTAAGGCAGAAAAAAAAGTGTCAATGGTTTGGTATGGCCTTAAGGATTGGCGTTGATGTAGTGAAAAATCTAAAATAAAAAACAATATTGCTGTTACACCAAAAAATAGAGCTCCTAAAGGCTTAAGAATGGAACTAATGTTCATAAACATCCCTATTAAGAACAACCAAAAAAATAATTGGCAGCGGTGAATTATAAACATGTATGGTTTTTGCACGAGTTTAATCGACAAACCGTTTAAAAAGTATCGGCCCATAAAACCGCTACCAAATGCAATAAGACAAAAATACAATAAATACTGGCTGTTTTCAAAGAAGAGAAATATAGTGTAGTCACACACATAGGTGATTTTGTTAATAAAATCAGGTATTAAGCTTAATATCACAAAGCTTAACGCCATACCCATTAAAATTGTGAAGATAATTTCATGAATTTTTTTAACCCGCTTAGGCACGATAATTCCTGTAGCAATTGTTATTAGCATGAATAACATCGTTATTATTGTGCTAATGGTAATAGGATCAAAGGTATAACTTACCTTGCAAAGATTATGAAACACACATACACATACTTGTTTTGCTATGGTATTTTTATCAGAATTACCTTTATAAATAATTAATTGACTATTAATTACCTTAATTTGTTCCTAGATGCCTTAGTGGTAGAAAAGAATGCATCGCTTAATACACGAGAAAGCTATAAGCGTGATCTTGAACAATTTTTCAAGTATGTTAGAAAAATACCAGAAACTGTTGAAAAACAGGATGTTTTATCGTTTCTCGCCAGTTTACAAGGAAAGGATTATCAACCCACATCGATAAACAGAAAATTATCAGGTATAAAAGGGTTTTTTAAATTCCTATGGCTGGAAAAACTTATAGAAAACAACCCTGTAAGTAACATAAAAACCCTAAAAACAACCCGAAATTTACCAAAAGCTTTAGATATCTCAACGGTTATAGGTTTTTTGAACACCTTAGGTAAGGGTACCGACCCAGGTTCAATTAGGTTAATTGCTATTTTAGAAATTTTATATGGTGCTGGCCTTAGAATAAGCGAACTTGTAAGTTTACCTATAAATTGTTTACATACCCTGCATGATAAGCCCTTGCTGTTTATTAAAGGTAAAGGCGGCAAAGAAAGGTTAGTACCGTTACACCAAAGCGCAATCGATTCAATAAAACAGTATTTGCGGGTTAGAGAAGGTTATTTAAGTCATCATAAGGGAAGTCACTACTTATTCCCATCGAGTGCTAAGCAGGGATACTTAACGCGTCAACGGGTAGGGCAGCTTTTAAAAGAGGCTGCGGTTAATCAAGGGCTAAATTACAAGCTTTTATCACCTCATGTGCTGCGGCATTGCTTTGCAACCCACCTTCTTCAAGGCGGCGCAGATCTGCTGACCATTCAAAAACTTTTAGGCCATAGCAGCATTAGTACCACGGAAATATACACCAAAGTACAACCAGAAAGTTTGTATCAGTTAGTCAGCGAACATCATCCCATAAATTTTTCCAAAGATTCGGAATGATTGTTCCTAATTTTTAAATTATCAAAAAATTCTAAATGTTTTTTTAAATTAAAAATTCTTGTATTTCAAACCCTACTTTAATATTTCCATTGGCATAATTACATTCCTGCTGAAGAACACTAAAGAAATTTTGTACAGCGTGTTCATCACTATCTGATATAACCAGCCACTTGTTAGCCTGATTTGCTAAAACCTTAAAAGTTAATGTGTCAAGATTTGGGAATGCATTTATAAAGGTCATGATATTTCTTATTGCGTTTTCATTATAAAAGGACAAAAGGGAAAAATTTATTGACCTTACGGACGGAAAGCTTTGCGATGCAAAACTTGGATCTTGAAGAATGGTATGAAAATAACTTGAAAAGCTTTGTTCACATACAAGCCTACGCAAAATGCTTATTTGTTGTGCTTCATCATATCGCTGTCCATAAAGATTCATTAAAGCTATAAAATGATCATCTATAAAAGTTTTTGTGTGTGTAAAAAAGGCTGGAATGCTTTCCATATTGCCAACATAAAAATTTAGTTCTGCAACATGATGGGTGTAAATTCCTTGCAAATCACCAATTGTTAAGGGCCGAGAGTTATGAGAAGAAATTTCAGAACCCGTTTCTACGCCATCCTCACGATAATGCAGTAATATTTTATCAAAAGTCGGGTTTTCACGACAAATAATACTTTGAGACAACTGATCTCTTGAGGGAGTATTATCAAAAAGAGGTGTTTGTACGCTCGGATAAGAAAAAATAACGGATAATTTAACCACATCAGAATCAGTATCTATAGCACCTGAAGAAACTGCACTTGCTGCTTCAATAAAACAAAAAGCATTCATGCTGAAACATAAAAAAAACAATCGAAAAAATCTATTTTTTATTTTCATTTTAAAATCCTAAATATTCTTAATTACTTATATAGATTTAATAGTTGCTTATTTCAACTACTATGCATAAAAAAAAGTATAGTGGGTGATAGTAATGATCAAGCAGAAATAATTTTCACCCTCGCATTCTTATAAGGATTTAACACTTTAAAATACTTCAAAATAAACAGTTTATATTCTTATAAAAGCATTATTGCAGCTAAAGATTTTTTGTTTATAAGAAATTAATCTTTTTTTGCTAAAAATGACGTAGAAAAATATTTTGTAAATATTACCTTGTCTAAATGGTTAATTATTGCAGCTTTTAATGTTTTCATTGTGTGTATGTTAGCAATATTTTTTTTAATGCCTGAAAAGAATGCCAGTATGATTGCAATTTTTAAGCCTGGCTATGACGGAATCTTAGCAGTTATAAAAGCCGGTGGTTATCCCTTGCGTTATGGAAGATGGAAAAATGTTGTCGTTTTTAAATCAGACAATCCTAACGCTATTCGCCATACGCGGGATGCAGGTGCCTATATAGTTGTCAATGGTGGGTCATCAATGGGATGTGGTGAAATTTTTACCAGATCAAAAAAATCAAAAAATAACCTTAATGAAGCATTTACAGGAGCTTAAGCAATGGAAACAGATGAATTATCTTCCCTAAGGTTAAAGGCTACAAAGTTTTTTGTTCCTTTTCTTTTACTCCAGCCCTTACTAATTGTTTGTGCTGGCATCTTTTTAGGTAATTCATGGATATTTGAAAGTATAATTAGCCTGTGTATTGTTTTAGTTCCTGTGCTTTATGGGTACACAATTGGCATTAAAACGGCTGGAGATAATGTATTATTCAGGCAATTGGTTGCAGTATCCTTAATTGCCATGATATCCATGCTTGTATATGTATCTAGGGGTGGCTGGCAAATAGATATGCACATGTATTATTTTGCCAGTTTTGCATTGCTTGCGTTTTTTTGTGATCCCTTGGTTATCTTAACTTCTGCTGGGATAACAGCTGTACACCATTTATTTTTTAACTTCTTTATTTCCTATGCTGTTTTTCCAGAAGCGAGTTTTGCAAGGGTGCTTTTACATGCAGTAATTGTGATCGTAGAATGCAGTACTTTATATGTTATCGTGGTTAGTTTACGCAAATTAATTGAAAAAAATGATTTGTCTCGGGAAATGTTAGAAAAAGTTAAGAAAGAAGAAGAGCTTAAAGCCGAAAAATTAGCCTTGGAAGAACAGCACAAAACAGAACAACTCGCCATAGTTAAAGAAATAGAGGTCATTCTTAAGCAAATAGCTGAACTAGATTTTTCTCAAAAAATTAATTTAACTGACAAATCTGGATTCGTTTTATCTTTGGGCAATGGAATAAATGAAATGACCGAATCGATTAACATTGCTTTAAATGATATTTCTCAAGCAATGAAGCAAGTGGCAAATGGAGACCTTTCTGCCAAAATTAATGGCGAATACAAGGGAACTTTTGCAGAATTAAAACAAGATGTGAATAAAACCCTTGATTCAATTAAAAAGGTTGTTAACAGCATTTCAGAGGTTAGTGATTCTATTGGTTGGGGTGTTGAGGAAATAACCCAATCTAATGATAGATTAACATATAGCCTTGATAATCAATTATCAAAAATACAAAAAGTATCAGAATCTATGGATAGAATCTCTGAGATTGTTAAAGAAAATTCTAACAATGCTGTTAATTTAAAAGGTTTGGCAGATAATAGCCAAAAAATAGCCACGAATGCTAATCAAATAGTGGCTGATGCCGTTGAAAAATTAAAAAATATTTCTAATTCATCGGAAGAAATAACAGCCATTACTGATGTCATAGACGAAATTGCTTTTCAAACGAATTTACTTGCCCTAAACGCTTCCGTAGAAGCTGCACGGGCCGGTGATGCTGGACGAGGATTCAGTGTGGTTGCCAATGAAGTAAAAACCCTGGCAGAGCTTTCGGGAAATTCTTCAAAGAAAATAAAATCATTATTAACATCAAGTAATGTAGAGGTCAGCGGTGGTGTTACTTCTGTAAACAATACAGGTAAAGCGATTGATGAAATTTTAAATGTTATCCAAAGTTTAAACAGTTCCATCAAGCTTATTTCCGATGCCTCCCTAGAGGAATCGAATAGCCTTGTTCCAATAAACTATAGCATTAAGGAAATAGAGCAACTAAACGAAGAAAATAAAAATATTATTGAAAGTAATGCCAAAACAATTGGCATGTTTAACGATCTCACCAAAAAACTTGGCGAAACAATGCGATGGTTTAAATAATTCGTAACTCCCCAGTTACTTAGAATTTGTCTTAATGAATTTGCCTGAGTATCAAAGCAATTGCAGAGAGTCGGATGATGTTTTCGCTGTAAATACATTTTTGCTCAAAATCTTTACAAAGACGTCTGGCCCAATTCAACCAAGCGAGAGTTGACTCCACAATCCAACGTTTGGGTTGAATGACAAATTCCCCTTTAATTTTGCTGGCGAACTCAACTTTTTGGTGATGAATTTTGGTGACAACCTCTTCAAAAAATCGCCTGTATCCCAAGTTAACCAATATTTTCTTCACCTGGCAATGTTGCCTTAAAACGGTATCTATAAGCGCTACACCTCCTTTAGAATTGTGAATATCGGCCCGATGAACCAGCACCTGGTGGAGGTTGCCCATCGTGTCTACAACGATCTGCTGCTTAGGTCCCTTTACCTTTTTTCCCCATAAAAACCGCGTTGTTCGCCTTTGCCAGATGTTTTGACTCTTTGTGCATCGATGATCAGAAGCCTCGGATGCCCATTGCGTCCTGCCTTCAGACGCTTGATTTTCACCAAATCAGCCAGCACATTTTCCCAAATTCCATGCATGCAGACCCGCCGAAAATAGCCATAAAACGTCTTCCATAGGGGAAAATCCGTGGCAACATACGCCACTGACAACCTGTTTTTACCACTATAAAATGCCATTTACTAGGCTTCGTCGGCTGTGTATAGCACGGTTTCCGTATTTGCCTGTGTTAAAATGATGCTTGATCATATCCCAATCTTTATCTCTGTCAAATCGCTTGGATAACCCATCAATCCTCTCTTTCAAGAGTATTTACCGCAAATCAATCTCAATTTTTAAATTCCATTAAGACTGGTTCTTAGTATGACATTGATATTTAGTACCAGCAACATCACATCGAGATAGACAAAATAGAGTCTTTGAAATATCAAATACCCCTTGATACACTGAAAAAAACGTCGGGTGGAGAGGCCCTGACACAAAAGAACTTGACCAACACTAGATACACCTTGGTAAATTAAGACCTTTTATTCATACCTCACCATAAAGCTTCTGACTAAGCAAATTGAAGTAATTCACAACAGTTGTTGTGCGTTTATCACTTTGTAAAGCCTCATCATCAATCGCAATACATGCTTTTTCAATGTCTTCATGATTTCTAGTAACCAAACTGACGAAAGTCTGGTTTAAAAGATTAAACCTTTCAGTCATAAAAACAACCTTTTCAGGAACACTGCAAGAATAGTTTTTCAACGTTTTTATCAAAATGCCTATGGCCTTAATAGCCCTATCTGTTATACATGTTTTAAGATGGGGTAGATCCTTGTCATCTAAATTAAACATACTAGTATCAAATAAGATAGTATGAAACTGATAATATGAAACAGGATTACCTTCATAATTTAAATGATCATAAAGGTCGCGGGTTGCGGCATAATAAGCTTCAAAAGTTTGTGTGCTTTCAGCCGCAGTAGCAAAATGAAAAAGTTGCACGCTAAGAAATAATGATGCTGATGGTTCCAATTGTGTTTGTGAAATTTGTAAATTATTTTGCAAAAATTGCATAAAGTAATCTTGCCTACCGCGATCAGCGAGGAGCGTTAAACGGGCTAAACGTGCTAAGCCTGAAACGCAATAATCAACATTTTCATTTATTTGTTTTTGGTTATTGTATTGATTAAATTTTAAAAAATTATCAAAAAATTGAAAAAATTCTTCTTCGTTTACAGGGGATTTTTGCGCAAAAATGGCTTCAAGAAACATTAAAATAGAATTGTTTTGAACTTCACCTGGTTGATGAGAATCATCATCTTCACACGGAAAAAATTTAAGCATGGCCATTTTATTATCTGTAAGGTGTAATTGATCTTCTTCAATTGTGTAAACGCTAAAACGATAAAATAACTGTATACAAGCATGCCAATAATCGCTGTTATATATTTCAGGATTCGTTCTTAAAGGGCTTTTTAGAATAGCTGCTGCAATATCCCAGCATTGGTGGCGAAATGCTTGATGCAAGCGATTTTCTAAAAATAATTGCACGTCCTGGTGTTTTATTAAAGCATCGGGCTGCATGCCAAAATTTTCATATGTTTGGCCGCGTTTAAAATGATTTTTTGGTTTCATGAATTCAATAAGACTTAATAAGGCTTGATTTTGCGGAGCATCAAAAAACAATACTTGCCACGATGCTAATTTCCGAGCCCAACCCATAACTTTTTCAGGTGAATCATCGTAACTGCAGCCTAAGAAGTTGGACGGATAATCACCACCATCGGGCAAAAAACTTTCCATAAAAGTTATAGCCGCTTCGCGTTTACCAATTGGCATATGGCTAAAAATATTAGTAATCGTGCTTTTATCACCTTCCCGAAAATCTGGCCTAAGTAATTTAGCAAGGTGTTCCTGACTTAAGGGTGCTGGTTCTTTTAATACGTAAGTTGGAAATTTTGTGTGGTTTTTACTAACAAAATCCTTAAGCCATAAGGGTACATCGCCAAATTCAGGGTTGGCAGCACCAAGGGACAAGGCTAGAAGGCTAAATACAGTTACTATTTTTTTAAACATAACAAACTTTTGCAAATATTTTTGTTGTTATCATTAATAAATTTTAAAAAAAATTCAATAAATATTTACAAAAGTGTTTATAACAACTTGTGGCGTTTTAAAACTAAAAGTGTAAGCCTCGGTCATAGGCGTTAAGCACTGCTTCATGCATCATTTCTGATAGGGTTGGATGGGGGAAAATTGTGTGCATTAGCTCTGCCTCTGTAGTTTCTAGGGTTTTGCCAATGGCAAATCCTTGAATCATTTCAGTAACTTCTGCACCAATCATATGGGCGCCTAAAAGTTCACCGGTTTTTGCACAGAAAATAACTTTTACTAAACCGTTTGTATCACCCAGAGCTATTGCTTTTCCATTAGCCATGAAAGGAAAACGGCCCACTTTAATTTCACGTTTCGCATCCTGGGCTTGTTTTTCGGTAATACCAATACTTGCAACTTGTGGGTGGGTATACGTGCAGCCCGGAATAGCAGTTTTATCAAGCGGTTTAATATTTTTACCACAGATATGTTCTGCGGCTAAAATTCCTTCATGGCTAGCCTTATGGGCCAACCAAGGCCCCCCAGCCACATCGCCAATCGCATAAATATTAGCCTGTGAGGTTTGAAAAAAGGGGTTAATTTCAATGGCATTTTGGCCTAGTTTGACCTTAGCTTTTTCAAGGCCTAAATTTTCAGTGTTTGCGACCACACCTATGGCAATAATCACAGCATCTACTTTTAACGGTTGTTTTTCGCCCTTAATTTTAACCTCTACGTGATCTTTATTTTCAACAATTTCGGCTGATGTATTTAAGTGAAAATGAATTCCCTGCTTTTGAAAGTTACTTAGGGCTATTTGTGAAATTTCGTGATCTTCATTGGGCAGAATTCGTGATTGCATTTCAATAACATCTATCTTAACGCCAATCGTATTATAGAAACTGGCAAATTCCATACCAATTGCGCCAGAACCAACAATAGCTAAGCGTTTGGGGGTAAAGCTTGGAAGCATAGCTTCTTTTGCCGTCCAAACACGCTTACCAACATTTAAGTTAGGTAATTGCCGAGCCCGCGCACCCGTTGCAATAATAAAATTTTTCGATTTTATTTTATCAGGGTTTTTACCAGTAATTTCAAGGGTATTACAATCAAGAAAACTACCCCTACCCATAATTGTTGTAATTTTATTTTTTTTCAGTAAACCTTGAATGCCCTTTGATAATTGATTAGCCACACTTCGAGATCGCGCAACCATTTTTTCTAAATTTGCTTTCGGGGTACCAACGGTAACACCAAATTCTTCTGCGTGCTTTGCAAGGTGAAAGATTTCTGCTGATCTTAAAAGCGCTTTTGTCGGAATACAGCCCCAGTTAAGACAAACACCGCCTAGGTGTTTTTCTTCAACTACGCATACTTTTTTGCCTAATTGTGCGGCACGAATGGCTGCCACGTAACCTCCAGGGCCTGCGCCTATTACC